>CACYKX010000014.1 GCA_902775075.1 uncultured Prevotellaceae bacterium
AGCTTCGATTTCAACAAAAAATAGTGGAGTGCTGGGATTGAAGAGTTTGACGAGTGACTCTATTCTTTACTATAGTGGTACCGATTCTGTAGATTTCACTAAACCTCGTACCTTCTATGTGTATGCACCTGATTATTCAGCTTATTCTACCTATCAGATCAAGGTGAATGTACACCAGCAAGAAGGGAATGAGTTCAAGTGGCAAGAAATGGGAACCGTTTCCGAGTTTACTTCCCTGAATACGATGAAGGCTGTGGTAAACGGAGCAAAGATTTATGTGTTTGGCACCGTCGGCAATCAGTTGCATATCTATTCCAGTGCAATAGAAGATGGTGCAAAATGGCAGGAAATAGAAACTTCATTACCAGCATCTGTGGCACAGAATGTCGTTGCCTATGATGGTAATCTCTATACATTGAATGGAAATCAGTTGATCAAATCAGAAGATGCAAAGAACTGGCAGAGTGTCAGTAGTGTAACCCTTGATCATCTGGTAGCAGCCGGCACATTGCGTCTCTTTGGTGTTTCTGCAGGCAAGTTGATGCAATCTCGTGATGGTGGAAAGAGTTGGGAAACAGACGCACAATCAGGTGAGGCAGTACTTCCGGAAAACTATACCGGTTATGCCGCTGTAGCAGCCTTGACGAATGACAGTACAGAAACCGTTATGGTGGTAGGCACTAAGGATAGTGTCGTAGTATGGAATAAGATTTCGGAATACTCACAGAATTCAGAAAATCAAGAATGGAGTAAGATAAATGCCCAGTTCTTATATGACAAAGGAAACTCAAGACTCAAAGTGTCAGAGTATCCAAAACAGATGATTATTAGCAGATATGCTGATGGTGCGATCGGTTTAGCAAGTGATGGCTATTTCTATTATACCGAGAATGGCGGCTTGCATTGGTTGCGCAGTAGTTCTGTAGAAGCTCCGGTACAGATTCAATCTGTTGCAGCCTTGACGAAAGATGAAAAGAATTTCCTATGGCTTGTGGATGGTACTACAGGGAAAGTTTGGAAAGGACGTCACAATAATCAAGGTTGGGCTATTAAGAATTAAGCAAAAAATCAGAAACGCTCCGCATGAATAAGATGCTCATAACCCTATGTTTTGTGCTCTTTTCTATGACGATGTGTGCACAAGATGACCCAGAATACAAAATGGAAATTGGTGCTGGGTTAGGATTTGTGAACTATATAGGCGACTTCAATGAGAGTTTGATAAAGAACCTTCGGCCTGCTGCATCGGCAATGATACGATATAATCTGGATACGATGAATGATCTGAAGTTTGGTGTCACCTGTGGCAAACTGGTCGGTAATGCGTCTGATGTCGAAACCTATTATCCTGATTTGTCTACGGACGCTACGAAAAGGATGAATTATCGTTTTAATAATCATCTGATAGATGCAAGTTTGGTTTATGAATATAATTTCTGGCCTTATGGAACAGGTCGTGATTATAGAGGAGCGAAACGCTTGACTCCATTTATTTTCGCAGGTATAGGAGCAACGATAGTGAATGGAGACAAAAACATTGTTACTGCCAATATCCCAATGGGATTAGGACTGAAATATAAAATCGGTGAACGGTCGAACGTGGGAGTGGATTATTCGTTACATTTCTCGACAAGCGATAAGTTGGATGGAATGAAAGATCCCTATGGTATAAAAAGTTCAGGACTGTTTAAGAATACCGATGGATATGGAGAGCTGAAAGTATTTGTAACTTATAGCTTTCGCGAGAAATGCAGAACCTGTAATAAAGACTTTTAATATATATGATAAACGGAATAGATATGAAACGAATACCGCAGCATATTGCTATTATCATGGATGGTAATGGTCGATGGGCTGTAGAAAAAGGTAAAGAACGCAGTTTTGGACATCAGGCAGGTGTAGAAACTGTAAGAAGAATTACCTCGGAGTGTGTTCGTCTTGGCGTGAAATATCTTACTCTCTATACATTTTCTACTGAAAACTGGAATCGTCCGGCAACAGAGGTGCAGGCTTTGATGGGTCTTGTCCTCTCATCACTCGAGGACGAAATCTTTATGAAGAATAATGTCCGTTTTCAAGTTATCGGTGATTTGAAACGACTTCCTCAGGAGGTTCAGGATAAACTTCAGGAGACAATGGCACATACCGCTAAGAATGATGCCATGACAATGGTCGTTGCCTTGAGCTATTCCAGTCGATGGGAAATCACGGAGGCTTGTAGGGGAATCGTTCGAGATGTGGCCGAGAAGGTGAAGAATGGAGAACAGATGGATATTGATAATCTGATAACAGAAGATGTGCTGAGTAAGCATATGAATACCAGTTTCATGCCAGATCCGGATCTTCTGATAAGAACAGGAGGAGAATTGAGAATCTCCAACTATCTGTTGTGGCAAATCGCATATTCAGAACTCTATTTCTGTGATACTTACTGGCCAGACTTCAATGAAGAAGACTTACAGAGAGCGATATTGAGTTATCAAAAACGCCAGCGCAGATTTGGTAAGACAGAACAGCAAGTAGAAGAAAACAAATGAAAATGAATAATATAAATAAGGTGTTGTTGGCTCTAGGGCTTGTTATCACAGGATGTGTAGCATCGCAGGCTCAAGACAAAATAGTAAATCCTGATATCTCTTATGCTGGAACTCCACGCGATGTCGTTATTGGAGGAATCACGACTTCCGGTGTCGAGGGATATGAGGATTATGTGCTTACGGGTATCTCAGGACTTTCTATAGGTCAGCAGATTACAGTTCCTGGACCAGAAGTGACAGATGCTGTAAAGAGATATTGGAAACACGGATTATTTTCAAAGGTTGTAATCTCTGCCGATTCTATCGTTGGTGATAAGATATATCTGCATATCTATCTGGCTGTCAGACCACGTGTCTCTACAATCAATTATATAGGACTCAAGAAGAGTGAGCGTGAGGATATGGAGAATAAGTTGGGATTGCTCAAGGGTATGCAACTTACGCCAAATTCCCTAGATCGTGCGAAACTTTTGGCAAAGAAATACTTTGATGATAAAGGATATAAGAATGCTGAGATCACGATTAGTCAGCGTGATGATATCTCCCAGAAAAATCAAGTGATCCTTGATGTCTTTGTAGACAAGAAGGAGAAGATGAAGGTTCGAAAGATCATCATCGAAGGCAATAAGGAGGTTGATGACAAGAAATTGAAAGGCTCAATGTTCTCCAAGGGGGCTTTCGCAAAGATACACGAAGCCGGAAAGTTTGCCAATCTCTTTAAGTCAAAGAAATACACTCCGGAGAGATGGAAAGAGGACAAGCAGAACATCATAGATAAATATAATGAATATGGTTATCGTGATGCGGAAATTCTGGAAGATAGTGTATGGAATGTAGATGATAAGCATGTCAATATCTTCGTTAAGATTAATGAAGGTAAGAAATACTATATCCGAAATATCAGTTGGGTTGGTAATACTGTATATTCTACGGATGTCCTTAACAGAGTTTTGGGCATGAAGAAGGGCGATGTATATAATCAGAAACTCCTGAGAAAGCGCCTATCAGAGGATGACGATGCTGTAGGTAACTTGTATTATAATAATGGTTACTTGTTCTATAGTCTTACCCCAGCTGAGGTTAATATCGTAGGTGACTCCGTAGATTTGGAAATGAGAATCATTGAGAACCAAAAGGCTTATCTGAATCATGTCCGTATCTATGGTAATGATAAACTCTACGAAAATGTAGTAAGACGCGAATTGCGTACAAAGCCTGGTGATTTGTTCTCAAGGGAAGCTATCATGCGTTCTATAAGAGAGTTAGCCTCTATGGGACATTTCGATCCTGAAAAGATAGACCCAAAGGTAGAACCAAATTATGAAGAGGGTAATGTTGATATCAACTGGAATTTGGTACAAAAGAGCAACGACCAGATTGAGTTCTCTCTGGGATGGGGACAGACAGGTGTTATCGGTCGTGTAGGTCTGAAGTTGAACAATTTCTCTATGCGTAACTTGTTCAACAAGAATAAGGAACATCGCGGAATCATGCCTATCGGTGATGGTGAAGTACTTAGTCTTGGTGCTCAAACCAATGGTACTTATTACCAGAGCTATAACATGAGTTACTCTACGAATTGGTTCGGAGGAAAACGACCGAATCAGTTTAGTATTGGTGCATATTATAGTAAGCAGACGGATGTCAATTCCAACTACTATAATATGAACGCTCTGCAGAACTATTATAACTACTATTCTCTGGGTTATGGCTCAAGTTATTATAACAATTATGAGAACTACTATGATCCAGATAAATATGTACAGTTGCTCGGTTTGAGTCTGGGTTGGGGTAAGCGTCTTCATTGGCCTGATGACTACTTCACCTTGTCATTCCAGTTGGCTTATCAGCGTTATATCCTGAAAAACTGGAACTACTTCCTGATGAAGAACGGTACAGCAAACAACCTGAACCTTACCCTGAGTCTGAATCGTAACTCTACGGATAATCAACTGTTCCCACGTCGTGGTTCTGAATTCGAGGCCAGCGTGAGCCTTACTCCACCTTGGAGTAAATGGGATCACAAAGATTATGCACACCTTGCTACTGATAACAAGTCAGCTACTTTCGATCAGGAACAGCAGGAGAAATACCGTTGGGTAGAATATAACAAGTGGAAGTTTAAGGCAAAGACCTATACTGCTCTTACCGAAGGTCAGAAGTGCTTTGTGCTGATGACCCGTGTCGAGATGGGATTGCTTGGCGCTTATAACAAATATAAGAAGTCACCATTCGAAACCTTCTATGTTGGTGGTGATGGTATGAGTGGATATTCTACGGGCTATGCCGAAGAGACTATTGGATTGAGAGGTTATGAGAATGGTTCTCTTGCCTATAATGGTTATGCTTACAACAGATACACCATGGAGTTGAGATATCCATTCCTGTTAGGAAACACCACAATCTATGGATTGTCATTCCTTGAAGGTGGTAATGCATGGACAGATACCAAGAAGTTCAATCCATTCAGTATTAAGCGCTCTGCAGGTATTGGTGTACGTATCTTCTTGCCAATGGTTGGTATGATGGGTATCGACTGGGCATACGGTTTTGATAAAGATAATGTAAACGGAAAGAAAGGTGGAAGTCAATTCCACTTCATTCTAGGTCAAGAATTTTAAAGAAAGGAGTATATGATGAAGAAAATATTTGCTTTCTGTCTATTCATTTTGGTGTCATTTACAGCTAATGCACAGAAATATGCACTTGTTGACATGGAGTATATTTTGAGTAAACTTCCTGCTTATGAGCGAGCTAATGAACAGCTAAATCAGGTGAGCAAGAAGTGGCAGGCAGAAGTTGAGGCTCTGAATACGGAGGCCAGCACCATGTATAAGAACTATCAGAACGAAGTGGTGTTCCTGTCACAGCAACAAAAGAAAGCCCGTCAGGAGTTGATTATGAAGAAAGAAAAGCAAGCCAGTGACCTTAAGCAGAAGTATTTCGGTCCTGACGGTGAACTCTTCAAGAAGCGTGAAGCCCTGATGTCTCCTATGCAGAATGAGATTTATAATACGATAAAGTCGATTAGTGAACTGCATGGCTATTCGATGGTAATAGATAGGGCATCAAACTCAGGTGTGGTTTTCGCATCACCTAAAATCGATATTAGTAATGAAGTTCTTGAGAAATTAGGATATTCAAAATAATAATATTATATTTGCATCCAACAAGAAAATAAATAGAAATAATAACTAAAAGATAAAAGAAAATGAAGAAACTTATTTTGATGTTGATGCTTTGCGCACCAATGGCAATGTTTGCTCAGAAATTTGGAAAGGTAAATGCCCGTGCTGTTGTAGAGTCTCTCCCTTCTTATGCTAAGGCTCAGGGTGAAATCTCAGCTTTGTCAAAGCAGAAAGAGAATGAGATAAAATCTATGCAGGATGAGCTTCAGCGTAAGGTTGACGAGTATCAGAAGAGCCAGTCAACAATGAATCCTACGGCAAAGAAAGCTAAGGAGGAGGAGTTGAATAGTCTTTCTCAGAAGGTACAGCAGGCTTACAATGATGCACAGAACGAATTGCAGAAGAAAAATGCAGAACTGTTGCAGCCAATCTCTGCTAGTGTTCAAGATGCCATCGAGAAGGTAGGTAAAGAGGGCGGCTATACATTCATCTTCGAAGATGGTGCAGCTCTTTACACAGGTACTACCGTTAAGGATGTTACAGCCGAGGTTAAGGCTAAATTGAAGTAATTAGTATAAAAGATATACGTTATTGAGGGCAGGCCTATGAAGTGCCTGCCCTTGTTTCTCTAATATTAAATGTGTTAATGATGAAAAAACTTGTTCTGTTATTAATCATGACTGTTGCAATGTCGACAGTTCAGGCTCAGAGTCTGAGATTTGGTTATTTCTGTTTGCAGAACGTCATGGAATCGTTGCCGGAATATACTGTTGCTAAGCAGAATATGGCTACGCTTACTTCTAAGTATGAAGCAGAAACGAAGCGCTCAGAGTCTGAGTTTAATCGTAAATATGAAGAGTTTTTAGAGGGTCAGCATGATTTCGCTCCATCGATTCTTGAAAAACGACAATCAGAATTGCGCGAGTTATTGGAGAAAAATATAGCTTTCAAGGAAAATTCCAAGAAACTACTGAAGCAGGCTGAGGTGGAAGCTTATGCTCCGGTAAAGAAAAAAGTTTTTGAGGCTGTAAAAACTGTAGGACAGAAGTTGAATCTGGCGTTCGTCATGAATTCGGACGAAGATTCCCTGCCTTATGTTGATACCAATATGGGTATTGACATAACAGATGCCTTGAAAATAGAATTAGCTCATTAATTATAGAATAGAATGAGGTTACCATCAAATCCAGGACCAATCGGCGTCTTTGACTCAGGATATGGCGGACTGACCATATTGCATGGAATCCGACAGTTGCTGCCTGATTATAATTATATCTATTTGGGTGATAACGCACGTGCTCCTTACGGAACACGCTCGTTCGATGTAGTATATCAATTTACCCGTCAGGCCGTTATCAAACTTTTTGAGATGGGATGCCATCTGGTGATATTGGGATGTAATACAGCTTCTGCTAAAGCTCTGAGGAGCATTCAGCAGAGAGACCTTCCAGAATTGGATCCTTCGCGACGTGTACTGGGAGTGATCAGACCGACGGCAGAGGTCATCGGTCATCTGACGAGAAATAATCATGTAGGTCTATTTGCTACAGAAGGTACGGTGAAAAGTCATAGCTATGATTTGGAAATCAGTAAGCTATGGCCAGATATTAAGATGAGTGGAGTAGCTTGTCCTTTTTGGGTGCCGCTCGTTGAATATAATGAGGCAGATAGTCCGGGAGCCGATTATTTCGTAAAGAAGCGCATCGATGAGTTGATGCACAAAGATGCAGATATAGATACGATCATATTAGGTTGTACACACTATCCATTGCTTATGTCTAAAATTCTGAAGTATGTGAATCCTAACGTCAGAATAGTACCACAAGGTGAGTATGTGGCAGACAGCTTGAAGGATTATTTGCATCGTCATCCCGATATAGAGAAGGCCTGTACAAAGGGTGGAAATTGTGATTATTATACAACTGAGAACCCAGATAAGTTTAAAGAAAGTGCAAGAATCTTTCTACATGAAGATGTGCATGTGAGTCATGTCGATTTTGAATGATTAAATTATAAAATTATGCAAGAAACGAGACAAAACCGAATATCACGACTCCTACAGAAGGAGCTCGCAACAATTTTCCAGTTGCAAACCAGTAAGACACATGGTGTGCTTGTTAGTGTGACAAGAGTTCGCGTAAGTCCTGATCTGAGTATCTGTACAGCCTACTTGTCTATCTTCCCTTCTGATAAGGGCGACGAGATCTTGGAGAATATCAGGAAGAACGAGAAGTCTATCCGTTTTGAATTAGGAACCCGTGTAGGTAAGCAATTACGTATTGTGCCAGAGGTAAGATTCTTTATCGATGACTCTCTTGATTATATAGAACACATCGACGAATTGTTGAAGAAATAATGAATTTTCCATTTTTTATTGCTCGCAGATATCTTTTCTCAAAGAAAAGTACCCATGCCATTAATGTGATTAGTGCAATCTCAGTAATCGGTGTGGCTGTTGCTACGATGGCATTGGTTATCGTACTGAGTGTCTTTAATGGATTTCACGATTTAGTAGCAACACTTTTCACTAGTTTTGACCCCCAGTTGGAGATCGTTCCGACTATGGGAAAAACAGCACCTTCTGATGATTCGATATTAACCCAGATAAAGCAATTGCCGGAGGTAAGTATCGCTACAGAGTGTGTGGAGGATCAGGCGTTGGCCATGTTTAATGGAAAACAAGCCATGGTTAAAATCAAGGGTGTGGATGATAACTTTGCAGAGTTGTCCCACATCAATGACATCCTTACAGGTGATGGTAGTTTCCAGTTGCATGCGGCTAATTTGCAATATGGAACGTTAGGAATACGTCTGGCAATGGATCTAGGAACAGGAAGTCGATGGGATGGCTATCTAAAAGTATATGCTCCTAAGAAAGAAGGACAACTGGATATGGCGAATCCTGCAGACGGTTTCGTCGTAGATTCCTTGTTGTCTCCAGGAGTGATATTCTCCGTAAAACAGGCCAAGTATGATAAAAATTATATCATCACTTCTATTGCCTTCGCACGTAATCTATTTGGCCAACAAGGAATGTTGTCTGCTTTGGAACTCAGATTAAAGCCCGGTTCTGACTTGGAAACCGTGAGGGCAAAGATCAGTAAGATTGTGGGTGATAAATACAAAGTCCTTGATCGGTTTGAACAACAGGAAGATACATTTAAGATTATGTCTGTCGAGAAGATAATAGCCTATATCTTCCTTACATTTATTTTGATCATAGCTTGTTTCAACATTATCGGTTCGTTGTCAATGCTGATTATAGACAAGAAAAATGATGTTGTCACACTGAGAAATTTGGGTGCTAGTGATAAACAGATCGTTAGAGTCTTCTTGTTTGAGGGAAGAATGATTGCTGTAATAGGAGCCGTCATCGGCATTGGTTTCGGTCTTCTGCTTTGTCTTTTACAGCAGCAATATGGTTTTGTCAGACTGGGAGATGCAGAAGGTTCATTTATCGTAGATTCTTATCCGGTAAGTGTACATTATACCGATGTGCTTCTGATTTTCATTACAGTAGTTACGGTAGGCTGGCTAGCCGTATGGTATCCTGTAAGATATCTAAGTAAGCGATTACTCAATTAATTTTTTCGGATTATGGTCAGTCCATCACGCAAGGGTAGCATAACTTTTTCTACTCTTGCGTCTTGGGCGACATAATCATTAAAATTCTCTATACCCTGTGTCTGTCGGTCATGATTGTAAGAAGGATCTACAACATGTCCATCCCATAATGTGTTGTCTGCAAGGATGAATCCCCCGGGCCGAAGGATACTAAGAGTCATCTCGTAGTCTTCTATATAAGTACGCTTGTTTCCATCAATGAAAGCCATATCAAATGTGATTCCCAGCTTGGGAGCATATTCCTTAGCGTCTCCGATGATCATTTCTATCTTATCGCCAAATCCACTTCCTTCAATCCAATTACGAGTGAAGTCTTCTATTTCGTCGTTAACGTCAAAGGTATAAATCTTTCCATCCTTACCTAATCCTTCTGCCATACAGATCGCACTATATCCACTGAATGTACCTATCTCCAGAATGTTCTTAGGTTGAATCATTCGTACAAACATTTTCAGAATGCGACCTTGTAGATGCCCACTGACCATACGACCATGTATGGTATGAATGTTGGTTGCACGCCAAAGGCGATGAAGATATTCACCCTCAGCATCACTATGATCAAGAATATATTGATGGATAAGTTCTGTTTCTGTCATGCGATAATTATTTGTTTGACCCAAGATTTGCACAGATGCCTCGGATGGCAAGTTCATAACTGTTAAGTCCAAACCCACAAATTACTCCCAGACAAGCAGCACTGATATAACTATGATGACGGAATTCCTCACGTGTATGTACATTCGAGATATGTACTTCGACGCATGGACATTTTACAGAACGAATACAATCCTGTAAGGCAATGCTTGTATGTGTATAGGCTCCCGCATTCAACACAATACCATCATAATCAAAACCGACCTCTTGGATTTTATTGATGAGCTCACCCTCTATATTACTCTGATAATACTCTATGGTAATATCAGGAAATTTACTACGTAGTTCCTGAAGATAAGTCTCAAAATTGTGGTTGCCGTAGATTTCTGGTTCTCTTACGCCAAGCAAATTAAGATTAGGTCCGTTAATAATTTGTATTTTCATATCAGAAAAATTGTTTATCTTTGCTGCAAAGATAAAGTAAAAAATGGAGAAAGACAAAAAATCTATTACGAATATTGTAAAAACCTATGTCAGATATTTGAAACTAGAGCGAAATTATTCTCCGAATACTCTGGCTGCTTATCAACATGACTTGAAATATCTCATGGACTTTCTTGAAGAACAAGATATGTCGTTGCTGGAGGTGAAGTTGGAGGATATGGATACCTTTGTTGCCTGGTTACATGACAAGGCAGTAGGAGCTAGATCACAAGCGAGAATACTTAGTGGAATCAGATCTTTCTATGGTTTCTTGGTAAAGGATGGATATTTAAAAGAAGACCCTACGGAATTGCTTTCCTCGCCTCATATCGGTGAACATCTTCCTGAATACCTGTCAACTGAGGAGGTTGATATATTGGAAGCATCCATAGATCTGAGCAAGCCTGAAGGACAGCGCAATAAGGCGATCATAGAGGTGCTCTTTTCCTGTGGCCTTCGAGTGTCAGAATTAGTAAATTTACAATATAGTAACTTGTTTATCGAAGAGAAGTTTCTTCGTGTAATCGGTAAGGGCAAGAAAGAACGACTTGTCCCGATATCAGACAAAGCGATTCACGAACTGGAATTATGGGCTTACGATAGAAATAAACTAAAGATTAAACCTGGTGAGGAGAGTTATGTCTTTCTAAACCGTCGCGGCCATCATCTCACGAGAGTCATGGTACTTATCATGATTAAGCGACAAGCCAAACTGGCTGGAATACAGAAGACTATTTCACCCCATACCTTGCGCCATTCTTTTGCCACAGCATTGCTGAAAGGAGGAGCTGATTTGAGATCTATACAAGCAATGTTAGGCCATGAGAGTATTGGTACGACAGAAATCTATACCCACTTGGAAATAAGTGACTTGCGACGAGAAATATTAGAGCATCATCCACGAAATATCAACTATAAAAAGAACCATTCGAATGGTATCAATGAATAAAATATGTAATTTTTAGGGTTAATGCCTAAAATAGTTGGTGGGTAATTTAAAAATTTGTAACTTTGCACATTCATATAAAGAATTAATAATTAGAGAATAACAATATGTCGTATTTATTTTCATCAGAATCAGTGTCAGAGGGACATCCTGATAAGGTGTCAGACCAGATTTCAGACGCTTTGTTAGATCAATTCCTGGCATATGATAATCAAGCACATTGTGCTATCGAATCATTTGTAACAACCGGTCAGGTGGTCATTATGGGTGAAGTTCGTTCTGAAGCTTATGTTGATTTACCTACAATAGCCCGAAACACAATCAAGAAGATTGGTTATACCAAGTCGGAATATCAGTTTGATGGTGATTCTTGCGGTATTCTTTCTGCCATTCATGAGCAAAGCGACGATATCAATCGTGGCGTGAGTCGTGAGGATGAAGATAATCAAGGTGCCGGTGACCAAGGTATGATGTTTGGTTATGCTTGTAATGAAACTGAAAACTTGATGCCTGTATCACTTGATTTAGCGCATTTGATAATGCGAGTTCTTGCAGATATCCGCAAAGAAGGTAAGGTGATGACCTATCTTCGTCCCGATTCTAAAAGTCAGGTGACGATAGAATATAGCGACGACAATATTCCACAGCGCATAGATACGATTGTGGTAAGTACACAGCATGACGAATTCGATAGTGATGACGATCGTATGTTGGCCAAGATCAAAGATGACGTTATCAATATCTTGATGCCTAGAGTGAAAGCTCTTTGTGATGATAAAGTCCTGTCATTGTTTAACGATGATATCAAATATTTCGTAAACCCTACAGGTAAATTCGTTATCGGTGGTCCTCATGGAGATACAGGACTTACTGGTCGTAAGATAATCGTAGATACCTATGGTGGTAAAGGAGCTCATGGTGGTGGTGCGTTCTCTGGTAAGGACCCTTCTAAGGTAGACCGTAGTGCTGCCTATGCTGCACGATACATTGCTAAAAATATGGTAGCAGCCGGTGTAGCTGATGAAATGCTGGTACAGTTAGCTTACGCTATTGGTGTGGCAGAACCTGTTAGTATCTATGTGAATACCTATGGTCGTAGCAATGTGAAAATGTCGGATGGCGATATCGCTAAGAAGATTGGTGAGATGTTCGATCTCCGTCCAAAGGCTATTGAACGCAAGTTGAAACTGAGGCAGCCGATGTATTTGGAGACAGCCGCCTATGGACATATGGGTAGAAAGAATGAAATCGTAAAGAAGACATTCACAAGTCGCTATCATGAGACAAAGACAATGGATGTAGAACTCTTCACATGGGAGAAACTCGATCAGGTAGAAATAATTAAAAAAGCGTTTAATCTATAAAGGTAATGTCAGTATTACAGGCAGACAGTACTTCCTTCTTGTCCGATGCAGAGCAAAATGTGGCATCGGCACAACATCATAGTCATCAGCTCACACCTCGCGAGGTGCTGAGCTGGTTGCCTAAAAATGCTACGCCTGAAGAGCAGGATTCCATGATACAGGCTCATTTTTCTCCGCAACCTGTGCATTGGAGTTCTAACCCGGATACCTTGCATCTGCCAGGTCAACCAATAGGGCATAGTCTGCGCGATGTCAGTTTGCCTACCTACTATAAAGAATCTTTCTTCTCGAAGGATTCCCTTTTCCACCCCGAACTGCCGGGTGGTCGTTTAGGTGTGGCCGGTGACCCTATACCTTATACTATCGCAGGTGATAATTTGATAACCAGTATCTTACTAGGTTGCTTTGTGTTGGGTTCAATTTCTATTGCTCAAACGAAAGAGTTTATTCTTCGTCAGATCAAGAAATTCTTCTATGTTCCGAGAAATACAGAAACAGGAATAAGAGAAACCTCTGTAGAGATGCAGTTTCAGTTTTTCTTCTTGCTCCAAACCAGTTTGCTCTTGGCCATTACCTATTTCTTCTTTACCCGAACATTCCTCAGTGAGACATTCATTATAGCCAACTATGGTGTAATAGGAATATACTCATTAGCGTTTCTGCTCTATTTCTCTTTAAAGGGAATAGCCTATTGGTTTGTAAATTGGGTGTTCTTTGACAAGAAAAAAAATAAACATTGGTTTCGATCCTTCTCCTTTCTGACGGCAGCAGAAGGTGCAGCTCAGTTTCCTATGATTCTATTGCTTTCCTTCTTCGGATTGTCGATGGAGAGCGCCGTAATTTATACAATGATAGTTATCATTTTGTTTAAATTACTTACGTTTTATAAACTGTATATTATATTTTTCTATAAGATAGGCGCTTTTGTGCAATTTTTTTTGTACTTTTGTGCCCTTGAAGTCGTTCCCTTGTTCGCATTACGAGGAGTGCTTCTTATGATTGATAATTATTTGAAAATAAATTTTTAGGACAGAATAGAGATGATTAAGAAGATTTTGGTTTCACAGCCACAGCCTACAAGCGAGAAATCACCATATTTCGACATTGAAAGAGAATTTGGCGTAGACTGTGTATTTCGTCCATTCTTCAAGGTCGAGGGCGTAGACTCTAAGGAATTCCGCCAGCAGAAGGTTAATTTGTTAGACTACTCTGCTGTGGTATTTACCTCTCGCCATGCAATAGACAACTATTTCAAGTTGGCTAAAGAAATGCGTGTCACAATACCAGAAGATATGAAATACTTCTGTGTTATTGAGAATATCGCCTTATATATTCAAAAATATGTGCAGTATCGTAAGCGCAAGATATTCTTTGGTACAACAGGAAAGATAGATGGATTAATCCCTTTGATGACTAAACATAAGAGCGAGAAGTATCTTGTTCCTATGAGTAGTGTTCATAACGATAGTATCCCTAATCTGTTGACAGCTAAAGGCCTGAATCATAAAGAGTGTGTGATGTATCGCACAGTAAGTAATGATTTTAGCGAGGAAGAAAAGAAGAATTTCGATTATGATATGTTGATATTCTTTAGTCCTACAGGTGTAAAGGCTTTGAAAAAGAATTTCCCTGATTTTGTACAGGGTGATGTCAAGATTGCAGCATTTGGTCCTGCTACAGCAAAGGCTGTTGAAGAGGAAGGCTTACGATTAGATTTCGAAGCTCCTTCCAAACAATTCCCTTCAATGACAGCTGCTTTAAAAGATTATCTGAAGAAAAATAAGTAAATGTCGGAAGACGAGACTTTGACATTCAGTAAGAAAGAGCGTGTATGTAGTAAACTGCTCATCGACCGTCTCTTTTCGCATGGAGGAAGCTCTTCTATGTCGGTTTATCCTTTGCGCTTAGTCTTTCAGCAGATGGAACGGAACGAAGGTGAACCGTCCGTTATGTTGCTTGTGAGTGTGCCTAAGCGTTGTTTCAAACGCGCGGTGAAACGCAATCGCGTAAAGCGCCAGGTTCGTGAAGCATATCGGAGAAACAGACATGTTCTCAGTCAAGTTATGGACGGACGAGAAAATAAGAAATTAGTGATGGCCCTTATTTGGTTGGATGACCAACTACATGAGACACCTGATGTGGAAAAATGCGTAGGATTGTTGATGCAACGAGTTGTAGAGAAAATATGAACCTATTTAAGGCTAATATAAATAAGGTCTCTCATGCAATAGCTTGGTTGTTGGTACAGCCTATTGTGTTTTATCAGAAGTTTATTACTCCGTATACACCACCGTCATGTCGCTTCACTCCCACATGTTCCGAATATGCCCGTCAGGCTATCTTGAAGCATGGACCTATCAAGGGGTTGGCGTTAGCAATATGGCGAATTTTAAGATGTAATCCGTGGGGTGGAAGTGGATATGATCCAGTTCCGTAAGTTGTCCTGTAAAGGCGCCCTAATAAATAAAAGTAAATATAAAATTTCATTCGATGAAAAATTTTGTTGAAGAACTGAAATGGCGTGGTATGCTGGCTCAGATCATGCCTGGAACTGAAGAGTATCTTCAGAAGCATATGGTCTCTGCTTATTTAGGTACAGACCCAACGGCTGATTCATTACATATTGGTCACCTTTGTGGTATCATGATGCTGCGTCATCTGCAGCGTTGTGGTCATAAGCCTTATCTGCTTGTAGGTGGTGCTACAGGTATGATTGGTGACCCTTCAGGTAAGAGTCAGGAACGCAATCTGCTTGATTCTGAGACACTATATCATAACCAAGAGGCTATCAAGAAGCAGGTAGCAAAATTCCTTGATTTCGATGGTACAGAACCTAATAAAGCCGAACTTGTGAACAACTATGATTGGATGAAGGATTTCTCATTCCTTGATTTTGCTCGTGAGGTAGGTAAGCACATCACAGTAAATTACATGATGGCTAAGGATTCTGTACAGAAACGTCTGAATGGTGAGGCTCGTGATGGACTTTCTTTCACAGAATTTACCTATCAGTTGCTTCAGGGATACGATTTCTTGTATCAGTATCAGCATTATGGTGTAAGACTACAGCTCGGTGGTAACGACCAGTGGGGAAATATGACAACAGGTACCGAATTGATCCGCCGTACCTTAGGAAATGATGCAGAAGCATTCTGCCTTACATGTCCTTTGATTACCAAGGCTGATGGCAAGAAGTTTGGTAAGACAGAGAGTGGCAATGTATGGCTTGACCGTAACAGAACAACACCGTATGCATTCTACCAGTTCTGGTTGAATGTAACAGATTCTGATGCAGAACGTTATATCAAGATCTTTACCGATTTGGATCAGCCAACCATCGAAGGCTTGATCGAAGAACATCGTCAGGATCCAGGACGTCGTATTTTGCAGCGTCGTTTGGCTGAAGAGGTTACTACAATGGTACATTCAAAGGAAGACCTTGATATGGCTATTGCAGCAAGTAATATCCTCTTTGGTAAGGCTACTAAAGACAGTTTGGCTCAACTCGATGAGGCTACACTTAATGATGTCTTCAAGGATGTTCCTCATTACATTGTTGATAAAGACCAATTGGGCACCCCTGCCGTAGACTTGTTCTGCCAAGAAGGATGGGATATATTCCCAAGTAAGAGTGAGATGCGCAAGTTGGTAAAAGGTAATGGTGTAAGCTTGAATAAAGAGAAACTTACAGCATTCGATCGACCTGTAACAGCAGAAGATTTGATAGATGGTAAATACCTTCTTGTTCAGCGTGGAAAGAAGAATTACTATCTTATTACAGTAAAGTAAGCAATATAAACTGTATAACATTAAAAAAAGTTGCAGAAAAATTTGGTAGTGGCATAAAAAAACACTACCTTTGCAAACACGATTGTCCCATGGTGTAATGGTAGCACTACAGTTTTTGGTTCTGTCAGTGGTGGTTCGAGTCCGCCTAGGACAACAGAAATAGCCGGGTAGTTTTTACTACTTGGCTATTTTTGCATTATATATATCTATATAAAACATAAAAGGATGACCCTTATGGCCATCCTTCTATATTGAAATAATTATTGACAATTATTTATTTACTTCAGCATCGAGTTCAGCACCTGCCTTGAATTTAACAACCTTCTTTGCAGGGATGTTGATCTTCTGCTTTGTAGCTGGGTTGATACCTGTACGTGCAGGACGCTCATTTATAGAGAAAGTACCAAAACCAATCAACTGTATCTTATCGCCTTTTACCAAAGCGTCCTTGAATGCGTCTAATGCTACTTCAACAGCTTTCTTTGCATCTACCTTTGCTAAGTCGGCATTTTTAGCTACCTTCTCGATTAATTCTGTCTTGTTCATAATTTTAAATTTAGAAATTAATAATTCGATAAAATTTTATGTTATTTGATGACAAATATAGAAAACACTTTTGATAATTACAACAAAAAAACAAGAAAAATACGGAAAATACAAAAAAAAAGTTGTTAACACCCCTATTTATTGTGGTAATCAGAGGTTTTTTTAGTACTTTTGCTGCTGTTATCGATATTACTAGACACATTAATTCTACGCATTATGTTGAAGTTGACGGTTATGACGAGAAATCTGCTGATAATTAATATTATCGCATTTCTTGCAATGGAAATATTAAGAATGTTTTCTGGTCCAAGTGGTCTACCTTTGGACATAAACAACATATTGGGGCTTCATTTCTTTTTAGCGCCAGATTTCCACTATTATCAGTTGTTCACGTATATGTTTATGCATGCAAACATTACGCATATTGTGTTCAACATGTTTGCTTTGTGGATGTTCGGCTGTGTTATAGAACGAGTGTGGGGTGCTAAGAAATTCCTTTTTTATTACATTTGTTGTGGCGTTGGCGCAGGATTGTTCCAAGAACTTGCGCAGTATATGCAGTATATAACCTATATGCCTATAGATCCTAGTCTGATTAATCAATGGACTACAGTAGGAGCCTCAGGAGCTGTGTATGCTATACTTTTGGCCTTTGGAATGTTGTTTCCAAACGAACGAATGTTTATCATTCCATTCCCATTTCCGATCAAGGCAAAATGGCTTGTGATGGGATATGTGGCGATAGAACTCTATCTTGCAATTACAACTACCGGTGATGGCGTGGCTCATGTTGCCCATCTTGGTGGTATGGTTTTTGGCTTCATAATGATAAAATACTGGGGTAAAAGTCCACTGAATGGTTATCATAAGGAGCGGAAGAGCGACGAGATACTGAATAAGATAAGGAGAATGTTTGACGAAGTTGAGCGGAAAAAGACGAATAGCCAGTCTAGTTCCTATTATCATGATAAGAGACAGACTGATAGAAAGCAGGCTGATAGGAGAAAAGCCAATCAAGACGAGATAGACAGAATACTTGATAAGATCAGAAAGAGCGGCTATGACGCTCTTACGTATGAAGAAAAGCAGAAACTTTTCGATCAGCATAAATAATTTTTCATTGTTATGCTGAGAGATTTCAAAAAATATACGTTGCAAATACTGGCTGGGGCTAATATATCGTCTATTATCCTCATGTTCTTGGTAGGGTACTCGGATTACCTTAATCCTACGGAATTCCCAATGCTCAGTAATGCGGGATTGGCATTTCCTGTCTTTCTGTTAATAAACTTGGGATTCCTGATATTCTGGTTGCTTTTTAAGCCTCGTTACTCCTTGATCCCGTTTGTCGGTTTCATCATCTGTTATTGTCCTGTACGGAAATACATTCCCATTAATGTTTCGCATGATGTACCTCAGAGATCCCTCAAGGTGTTGTCCTATAACATCCTGTCATTTGGCGAATACGACCATTCAAAAGGCGCCGGAATGGAGATTTTGAACTATCTATGTAAAGAACGAGCAGATATTGTATGTTTACAGGAATTCTCAACATCAATAGTCTCTCAAGATGATATCAATCAAAAACTTAATCCCATTTACCAATATAGCGATACCATGTCCGTAGGAGAAGGAGGAGAGGCTATAGCCATCTATTCCCGTTATCCTATCGTAGGCAAAGACAGAATCGAGTTCGAATCGAAAGGTAATTTGAGTGGAGCTTGGAAATTACTCGTAGGCAAGGACACCGTTGTTGTCGTAAACAATCATCTAGAGACAACAGGGTTGACAAAAGAGCAACGTAAAGATTTCAAGAATCTGTTAAAGGGAAATCTACATAAGGATACTGCCGAAGAAACTTCAAAAATGCTAGTAAAGAAACTCGCAGAATCCACTCAGAAGCGTGCACCGGAAGCAGATGCTGTAGCCGACTATATCGAACAACATCTGAGATATCCGATAATCGTATGCGGAGATTTCAATGACGGACCTATCTCCTATGCCCACAGAGTAATCGCTAAGAAATTGAAAGATTGCTATATAGAGTCAGGAAATGGACTAGGAATAAGCTATCATCGCGGAGGCTTCTTCGTGAGGATAGACAATGTTATGTGCTCAGATGATTTTATCCCATATCGATGCGTTGTAGACTGTAAGATAAAAGCCTCTGATCACTATCCTATAATATGTTGGATAAAAAAGCAAGTAAAAGGATAAAATATGTGGCAATAAATTTTCATAAATGGTAGAAAATGTGTATTTTTGCATGTCTATAATAGTGTAAACCAAGAAAATCAATAATTAAAAACATATCAAAATAAAAATGCAAAACAAAGGATTAGTAATTTTTGTTGCCGTAGCGTTGACACTTGTCAGCGTCTTCTACCTATCTTTTGCTGGAGCAACCAGTTATTACGATAGTCAGGCAGCCAAGATTAGCGACCCAGTGGCACAGCAGGATTATAAGGACTCTGTGAAATATTTGGGTGTCTATTCTTACAAGAAGTGCTTGGAAACCCAGATTGGTCTAGGTCTAGACTTGAAGGGCGGTATGAATGTTGTTCTTGAGATCTCAGTACCAGATGTTGTTGAGATGCTTGCTGACCACAAGACTGATATGGCTTTCGTAAAGTCAATGAAGGAAGCTCGTCAGGAAGAGGAGAAGAGTCAGAGTGATTTCATCTCATTGTTCATCAATGCATATCATAAGAATGCTCCTGGACACAAGTTGGCAGAAATCTTTGCTACCCAGCAGTTGCAAGGCAAGGTTTCTCCTCAGAGTTCTGATAGTGAAGTAGAGAAGGTACTTCGCGAGCAGGTTAGTGCAGCCATCGACAATTCATTCAATGTTGTTCGTACCCGTATCGACCAGTTCGGTGTCGTTCAGCCAAATATCCAGAAGCTAGAGGGACAGGAAGGCCGTATCATGGTAGAGATGCCTGGTATCAAAGAGCCAGAGCGTATGCGTAAGTTACTTCAGGGTTCTGCAAACTTGGAATTCTGGGAGACTTATAACAGCGACGAGATTGCTCCTTACCTTCAGCAACTTGATGCACGTATGGTAGCTGGTGCAGAAGCTGATACTACTAAAGCTGAAAAGGCAGAGAAGAAGGCTCCTTCTAAGTTCCAATTGAAGGGTGTAAATAAGAATGCTGTAGTTTCTGAGAACGCAGCCGAAAAGGCAGCCATCAAGCAGCATCCACTCCTTGCTCGTCTTCAGCTCACAGGTCGTCAGAGCTTGAGCCTAGTAGGTTATGCAAGTGTTCGTGATACAGCAGCCATCAATAAGATTATCTATTCTCAAGTTGCTAAACAAGTACTTCCTAATGACTTGAAGTTATTGTGGAGTGCAAAACCAGCTGATGGTATTCAGGCAAAGAATATCTTCGAACTTCATGCCTTGAAGGTTACAACACCTAATGGACGTGCTCCACTGGAGGGTGATGTTATCACTGATGCTAAGGATGAGTTCGACCAGATGGGTCGCCCAGTGGTTAGCATGAGCATGAATACAGAAGGTGCTCGCAAGTGGGCTCAGTTGACCAAGGCCAACATCGGTAAGGCCATTGCAATTGTTTTGGATGGTGTCGTATATTCTGCACCAAACGTAAATCAAGAGATTGATGGTGGTAATTCACAGATCAGTGGTAACTTCACCATTCAAGATACAAAAGATTTGGCTAACACTTTGAAGTCAGGTCGTATGCCAGCTCCTGCTCATATCGTACAGGAAGAAGTTGTAGGTCCTACCCTAGGTGCTCAATCTATCCAGCAGGGTCTTGTATCATTCGTTATTGCTTTCGTATTATTGATCTTATACATGGTATTGATGTATAATTTCGTTCCTGGTATGATAGCAAATCTTGCATTGATCGTCAATGTATTCTTTACACTCGGTATATTAACCTCATTCCAGGCAGCTCTTACGATGAGTGGTATTGCCGGTATGGTGCTTACCTTGGGTACTGCGGTAGATGCCAACGTACTTATCTATGAGCGTATCAAGGAGGAACTTCGTGCAGGTAAGGGAATGAAGCAGGCTGTAGCAGCAGGTTATAGCAATGCATTCTCTGCGATCTTCGACTCTAACCTCACATCTCTTATCACTGGTGTAATCCTTTATGTATTCGGTACTGGTCCTATCCGTGGTTTTGCTACTACATGGATTATCGGTATTGTTATCTCATTCTTCACAGCAGTATTCTTGACACGTCTTGTTTATGAGTATCAGCTTAAGAATAATCGCTGGATGAATCTGAAGTTCTGGACAGGTTTCAGTAAGAACCTAATGCAGGGAACCAACTTCAAGTTCATGAGTATGTACAAGAAGAGTTTCACTGCTTGGGGTGTTGCCATCGTAATCTGTATCATCAGTTTCGCAGTTCGTGGCTTGAGTCAGAGTATTGACTTTACAGGTGGTCGTAACTATGTTGTAACACTTGATAAACCAGTAGAAGTAGAGCAGGTACGTTCAGTATTGAATAATGCATTTACCAATACCGTTGGTCCAAATGCAGGTAAGTTGGCAACAACTTCAGTGATTGCAATTGGTACAGATGGTAAGACTATCCGTATCTCTACCAACTATAATATTGATACCAATAGTCCTACAGAGGATGATAAGGTAGAAACAAAACTCTATCAGGAACTTAAGAAGGCAGGTTTCATTAGCCAGTCTAGTGTTGAGGCCTTCAAGAACCCAGATATCCGTCAGGGTGGTAGTATCATCAGTAGTGCAAAGGTAGGTCCTTCTGTTGCTAAGGATATCACTTATGGAGCAATCGTTAGTGTAGCCCTTGCATTGGTATTTATTTTCCTCTATATCCTGCTCCGTTTCCGCAATATCGGTTTCTCAATCGGTTCTATTGTCGGCTTGGTTTTGGATACCACTATCGTTATCGGTTTCTTCTCACTATGCTATGGTTGGATTGGTTTCTCTTTGGAGATTGACCAGACTTTCATCGGTGCTATCTTGACAGTAATCGGTTATGATATCAACGACTCAGTGGTTGTGTTCGACCGTATCCGTGAGCATCTTCGTGAGCGTAAGGGACTTTTGGCAAAGACTGATATTCAGGCATTGTTCAACAAGTCTATCAACGAAACTCTTGCACGTACCATTAATACATCAGTATCAACATTGATCGTGTTGGTATCAATCTTCGTGTTGGGTGGCGACAGTATCCGTAGCTTTGCATTCGCAATGATCATCGGTGTCGTAATTGGTACATTGTCTTCTATCTTCATCGCTTCTCCAATGGCATATATTGTTTTGGGTAAGAAGATTCGTGAGGAGGACAAGGCTAACGCAGAAGTTGCCGTAGCTGAATAATATATAAATAGGTATCTCGGCTGAGATACCTATTTATAATAAGCCCTATGATTCATTATAAATCATAGGGCTTATTTTGTATTCATATCATCGGTATTGAATGATTCTTTTTATAATTTTTAAACTTTATCTCGTAATTGTTAAAAGGAAAAGTGCTCATCTTTTTACTCCATCTAGAGTAAAAAGAAAGTATTTAAGGGCTAAAAAAGAAGAAAAACATCCTTTTAGGAGTCGTCTTTTCGAACGCAGTTAACTTCATCACCTTACGCAGTTAACTTCGTAAACTGATGTGAATAGGTGCGTAGACCTATGCAGTTAACTGTGTAAGCCTTCGCACCCTATATATTTTGATGTAAAAATAGGATATGAAAAGTGTAATCGCTTGCTAATCAACGAGTTGTGACATTGCTCGTAATTTTTGTATTCCCAATCAACTAGTCTTTTATTCTGAATTCACGAATTATAACCACCTTTTATCGATTGAAAATTAAACAATGAAAGATTTGTTAAACTTTCCTGAATTCATTGGCACTATTTGTTGTCGGTAGAGAATTTCTCGTAGAACAAATCTATTACATTCAGCATTTCTTTAGGTAGATAACTAAAAGTTTCTTCTATCATCGTATCAGGAATCTCATAGAAAGCTTCAGCAATAGCACCGGTGATATCAGCTTTTGTATCAGTATCTCCATCTGCCAAGACCGCTATTCGTATAGCGTCTTCAAAGTTCTGACTCTCTAAGAAGCATCTGATAGCCCATGGCACAGTTTCCTGACAGATACCATCGAAATGTCCTTCACTTCCTATTTTGTAGATATCCTTGAGAGGAGGTATCTCATAGCCGAAATTCTTCTTGATAGCATGTTCTACTTCGTCCTTAGTGATTCTGCATGTTCTCAGCCAATAGATCAGGGTGGCCACACATTGTGCTCCCTTGATACCTTCCGGATGATTATGAGTGCATTCAGCACTTCGTTTAGCCTGCTGCAAAATATCGTTATAGTCGTTGAATAACCATCCTATAGCACTTACACGCATAGCACTTCCGTTCCCGAAGCTGTTGTAAGGCTGTGGGGTCTTCTCGTTTATCCAATCATTGAATCCAACGCCATATCCACCAATAGGATTAGGATATTTACGACACCAATTCAGTAGGGACTCCTGATAAGGGATGTTCTTGAGAATAGCATCTGCAATAGCTATTGTGCAAATGGTATCATCAGTAAAACCACATTCAGCATCTTTTGTGAATAATTTAAAATCTTTCTGGGGTGGGGTTGAGAATTCAAACCTGGACCCTACGATATCTCCAATAATGGCTCCAAGCATAGTATTAATATAAAAAACGGTTAATAGAAAATGTACTCCGACCGGGAATCGAACCCGGATCAAAGGTTTAGGAAACCTACGTTCTATCCATTGAACTATCAGAGCTTCTTGATGCAAAAGTAAGAAATAAAACTGATGTATGCAAAAAATAGATGGAATTTGTATAATATCTTTTGTTATTTTGTTGTTAGTGTGATTACTAATGGAAGATGATCGGAGTAACCTTCAAGATACTTCGGACCAAGATAACATCTGAAGGGTTTTAAACCTCCGTAGGTGTCGTCTTCTATCAAGGTCCATGTCTTATCACCTATCCAACTGTCCATCACGCCTTTTGCCAGCGAAGAAGACATAAAACAATGGTCTATGCTTTCCCACTTACCATGATATTTATAAGAAGCTTTAGCCCCATATCTTCCTGTTGCGTTCTGTGTGACATTGATAAAACCCCTGTGCCGGAGAGGCTGTAGTTCTTGGGAATTATATTCTGTATTAAAATCTCCCATGATGATGATTTTGGCATTGTCACCTTCCTGTTGTCGTATCGAGTCGGAAGTATAGATCAGTTTATCTACAACAGTCTTTCTGAAAGGCATAGATTCCTTCTCGCCACCTAATTTACTTGGAGCATGTACGCCAAGGACGAATAAGATCTGATTATTCTGATCGGATAATTTTGCGTATAGGATGTCTCTGGTGGCCTTCATTCCCTTTAGTGGAATCACTCTAATGCCATGCCATTCTACAAGCTTGTAGGCAAAGGGATCGTACATTAATGCTACGTCAATACCTCTTGCATCAGGACTGTTTGTCATGATGTAATCATATCCGGCATTTCTCAGTAAAGATCGCTTTGTCAAATCTCTCATCACAGAATCATTTTCAACCTCTGTAAGTATAATTAGAGAGGGAAGCTTATTCTGCAATTCTGAATCTTCTGTTTGTGAGAGGATGATGCGTGCTATCCCATTGAGCTTCTTATAATATCGATGCGGAGTCCACCGATATGTTCCATTCGGTAACCACTCCGCATCCAGTTTTCCTGCATCATGTGTGCAGTCGAATAAATTTTCACAGTTAAGCTCTATGAGAGTAAGTATACTCGCAAGTAGCCATTTCATCATGTTAGCATACCTGACTACCAGGTTTTACTTCTCCTAATGTTGTTGTGACACTAAGAGAATCATCGAAGTTTACTGCACTGAGAATCATTCCCTGACTTTCAATTCCCATCATCTTTCTAGGGGCAAGGTTGGCGATAAACAATACATCTTTACCGATGAGTTGCTCAGGAGAGTAAACCTTAGCGATACCACTTAGAATGGTTCGATCGGTACCACTTCCATCGTCGATAGTAAACTGCAACAGTTTATTACTCTTCTTGACCTTCTGACAGTCTTTGATATGTCCAACTCGGATATCCAACTTTTCAAAATCGCTGAAGTCGATAGTTGGTTTGATAGGTTTTGCTTTATAGCTTGCAGCAGCGGCAGCAGCTTCGTTAGCCTCCTTTGTCTTTGCAAGTTTGTCGAGTTGCTGCTGGATTGTCTCATCCTCGATTTTCTCGAATAGCAGATGAGGTTCACCCAGTTGATGACCAGGTTTCAGGATAGAAGTGCTACCCAGTTCAGACCAGTCGAATTCCTCCATACCAATCATATTGCGTAAGTCCTTGCTAGAAAAAGGCAAGAATGGTTCAAAAGCGATAGCAAGGTTGGCAACCAACTGCAAAGAGATGTTCAGGATGGTTTCAACACGCTTAGGATCAGTCTTCCAAACCTTCCATGGCTCACATTCTGTGATGTATTTGTTTCCGATACGAGCAAGAGTCATAGCCTCTTTCTGAGCCTCACGGAACTTGAATACGTTGAGGAATGATTCAACCTTATCCTTGACATCTTTGAATTCTTGGATAGCCTGTTTATCAACATCCTGTAACTCGCCACATTCAGGAACGATACCATTCCAATATTTCTTAGTCAATTGGAGGGCACGGTTTACGAAGTTACCATAGATAGCAACGAGTTCTGAATTGTTGCGCTCTTGGAAATCCTTCCAAGTGAAGTTGTTGTCTTTTGTCTCAGGTGCGTTTGCTGTCAGCACATATCGGAGTACATCCTGTTTCCCCTTGAAATCCTGAAGATATTCATGGAGCCATACAGCCCAGTTTCTACTGGTAGAAATCTTGTCATTCTCCAGATTTAAGAATTCGTTTGCAGGTACGTTATCAGGGAGAATATAATCACCATGTGCTTTAAGCATTGTAGGGAAGATCAAGCAATGGAACACAATGTTGTCTTTGCCAATGAAGTGAACCAGTCGAGTTTCTGGATCTTTCCACCATTTTTCCCAGTTACCATATTTCTCAGGCTCTTTCTCGCAGAGCTCCTTGGTGTTACTGATGTAGCCAATAGGAGCATCGAACCATACATATAATACTTTTCCTTCAGCACCTTCTACAGGAACAGGAATACCCCAATCCAAATCACGAGTCATGGCACGAGGTTGAAGATCCATATCCAACCAACTCTTACATTGACCATATACATTTGGACGCCATTCTGGATGCTCCTGAAGAATCCATTGCTTCAACCAGTTTTGGTATTCGTTCAAAGGCAGATACCAGTTCTTGGTCTTTCTGATAACAGGTTTAGAACCAGAGATGGTTGAATGAGGGTTGATCAACTCCATAGGGCTTAAATCGCTACCACACTTCTCACATTGGTCGCCATATGCATTAGGGTTACCACAATGTGGGCATTCTCCCATGATATAACGGTCGGCTAGGAATTGGTGAGCTTCCTCGTCATAGTATTGCTCTGATTCTTTCTCGATAAGTTTACCTTCTTCGTAGAGCTTCTTGAAGAAATCGCTTGCAAACTTATTGTGAGTAGAAGATGTGGTACGGCTATATACATCAAAAGAAATTCCGAATTTCTTGAAGGAGTCTTTGATCATCTTATGATAGCGATCACAAACATCCTGAGGAGTGATACCTTCTTTCTTTGCTCGAATTGTGATAGGCACACCATGCTCATCAGAACCACCGATAAATACTACATCCTCTTTCTTGAGTCTAAGATATCTGACGTAGATATCAGCAGGTACATAAACACCGGCAAGATGACCTATATGTACACCACCATTGGCATAAGGTAATGCCGCTGTGACAGTTGTACGCTTAAATTTCTTTTGTTCCATACTATATCTTTTATTTTGCTTGCAAAATTACAAAAAATCGTTGAATATCATGCATTTAGCAATGCTTTTTTACTTTATCCCTGTTATCTTTCTGCCCAATCACCTCTGTCGAGTTCGCGGTATTGGATGGCTTCAGCAATATGTTCGGATTTTATATTTTCTGAACCTTCCAGGTCGGCTATCGTCCTTGACACCTTTAGGATTCTTGTATATGCTCTTGCACTTAGACTTAATTTGTCTATTGCCATGTGGAGTAGGGAAAGACAGGAATCATCAAGTTTTACATATTTCTCTGTCATGTGCTCTGTCATCTGTGCATTACAGTGAATTCCTTTGATGTCCTTAAAACGGATATTTTGAATTTCTCGGGCTTTAACGACTCGTTTTCTGATAACCTCACTGGATTCTCCTTTCTTGGTATTACTAAGTTCCGAGAAAGGTACAGGTAAAATATTTACTTGTATGTCGATTCTGTCGAGGAGTGGACCGGAGATTTTGTTCATGTATTTCTGAATTTGTCCGGGTGTACAGTTACAATGGTGAGTTGGGTCGCCATAATATCCGCAAGGACATGGATTCATACTTGCTATAAATTGGAAATTACACGGAAACTGTGCTGTATATTTGGCACGACTTATCGTAATGGTCCTATCTTCTAATGGTTGACGAAGTACTTCGAGCGTATGCTTGTTGAATTCCGGTAATTCGTCACAAAATAGGATACCATTATGGGCAAGAGATATTTCTCCTGGCATAGGCGTAGAGCCGCCACCGACAAGAGCTGTCTCTGTTATCGTGTGGTGTGGCGATCTGAAAGGGCGTTCTTTGATGAGGGCCGAGCCCTTTGATAATTTTCCTGCAACGGAATGTATCATAGTGGTTTCTAAGCTCTCGGCAATGGTTAGAGGTGGAAGTATTGATGGCAAACGCTTGGCCATCATAGACTTGCCGCTTCCTGGAGGGCCAATCATGATCAAGTTGTGCCCACCTGCGGCAGCAACTTCAAGAGCTCTTTTCACATTATCTTGTCCTTTTACATCTGCGAAATCGAGATCATATTCATCGCTCTTTTTGTTGAACTCTGTTCTCGTGTCGAAGACATAAGGTTCAAAGGATTTTGTGTCATTGAAGAAGTCTACGACCTGAGTGATGTTTTCTAATCCATATACTTCCAGATTGTTGACAATGGCAGCCTCTTTGACGTTTTGTTTAGGAACGATGAGACCTTTGTAATGGAGTGCGCGTGCTTTGATAGAGATAGGCAGCGCACCTTTGATAGGTTGTAATTTTCCGTCAAGGCTAAGCTCACCTACCAACATGTATTTGTCTAGTTTCTCGGTGTTGAGATTGTTGTTGGCCGCCAAGATGCCTATTGCAAGAGGCAAGTCAAATGAACTTCCTTCTTTCCTCAGGTCGGCAGGCGCCATATTGATGGTAATTGCAGCTATAGGAAAATGGAATCCATTATTGTTTAGTGCTGCATTTATTCTGTCTTTACTTTCTCGTACAGCTTCATCTCCTAAACCTGTCAGATGGAATTGTACTCCTTTGCTAATGCTGACTTCTACAGTAACCTCAGTAACTTCTAATCCGTTTACAGCGGCAGTATATGTCTTTGTTATCAACGCGTTGATTTATTATAATGGTTGTGTGGTCATTTGCTTTTTATCTGCTTCGCATGATACCACATTTACATGTGGAGCAGCTGTTTGATCTTGTTCTCTAAATCGGTTGTCTGCAAGTTGCGTGCGATAATCTTACCATTCTGTATAACGAGGTTTCCAGGAATACAGGTTAATCCAAGTTGCTTGATGAGTTTACCTTCAAGCATTTCGCCATCGCATACAGTTGGCCATGTTATGCTGTCCTGTTTGATGGCATTCTTGCAATCTTGCTTACAGGCATCAATATTGATACTTAAAAGTTTAAGTTGTCCTTTACTCTGTCTCTCGAGCTGGTGGAGAGTTCGTTGCACGTTTTCGCTTTCATAATTCCAGTTAGCCCATACGGAAATAACACTTACAGGGGAAGCCGCTAACGTTCTGCTTGCAATAAGATTACCATTGATGTCATATTCCGTGAAGGCAGGTAATCGGCATCCGATATTGGAATTGCAAATAGATTTCAGTTTCTGAGCAAGTTTTTTGATTTCACCGTTTCTTGGTTGTGCAGCGATTAATCGGTCAAGTAATTCTCCAGCCTCTTTGTAGTTAGCTTGTGGATTGTTTATCCAATAGTTGATGAGCAACCAGTTTGAGGCGAGACTCTTAGGATTCTCAAGAATAAAATCTTTTGCGCTCTTTCTGATTTCAGGAGGAGAAAGGTTAGATATTCTTTTCCGGAAATCAGTCATCAGGTTATTATCATCATTACCTTTTACCTCCATCTCCTTCAGGTGACTGGCATCAGCTTTCAGGCTAACGCTTTTTCCGCTTTCTGCAAAGACAGGATGCTGAGAGAAGTTAGGAAATACCAAAACAAGAGTACCCTTATCCTCACATGGAATCTCGTAGGCAAAGCTACCACCTTCTATCTTTATTGTGTCGATGCCGGAAATCAATCCATCGGTACTATAGGCGTAAATCTCCCCTTGGTTCATGTGTAGAAATTTACCCTCAAGTTTAAAATATCCTTTGCGGGTACCACATGATGTTATCAAAAAAAGAAATGTGAGAATAAAAAAAAAGGTGAGAATATGATAAATATGGGTCTTCTTCATTGTATATAAATGATTGTGGTGCCGAGAGCGGGACTCGAACCCGCACAGCCATTTCTGGCCAAGGGATTTTAAGTCCCTCGTGTCTACCAATTCCACCATCACGGCCCCATATTTCTATGAGAGCGGCAAACGAGACTCGAACTCGCGACCCCGACCTTGGCAAGGTCGTGCTCTACCAACTGAGCTATTGCCGCATTTTGCGATTGCAAAGATATCCTTTTTCTATGGTATGACCAAATGTTTTAGACTTTTTAACACTAATTACTTACAATAATTACGCCATTATGATTTTGAATATGATATTTTTCTAGTTTTCTTCCTTCCTGTCCTTTGATTACGATACCGTTATTGTTTAAATCATAACTTCTGCCGCATCTTGTGCATGTGGTATAGAAATTTGGATTTCCCCAAGTTAACTTGTTGAATATTCCTTTTTCTAAGCAGTTTGGGCATAATGCATCATACGCATAGAGTTTGGAATTGTAGCTACTCCATCCAATGATCAGACCGTTTTGTATTCCTAATTTATATGGAGTATTGATTTCTTGAGCTGTTGTAACCTTCTCTGTATTTTCCTTTCCGTTATTAAGTTGGGTGTGGATGTTGTATCCTACCACTTTATCGGAACTGAGAATTGAAGAGTAGGAGACCATGACGAAGACATTATTGCTAAGTGGATTTATCGCTTGTCGTATGTGACTGGTAATGTGTATGTTTGTGTCAAAGATGAAATGACAGGAATCATGACTATAATCGTCCTCTATGGAACAGGCAGAAATAAACAAGAAACCTATGCCCAACAATAAGTAACTTAATGTTTGGTATAGATTTCTTGTATGTATTTTCTTTATTTGCATGAGTTTAGCAGAGATTCGATGGCGTTAGCCACATAATCAAAGTGGAACTGGCTCAACGTATTACTCATGAGTGCAGAGATTTTGTCATTGCACAAGTTTCCGATACTTCCCTCATGAGTGTGATGGATATCTTTATTTGGCTTGAAAGTTCCAGCCTCGATTTCCAGTCCTACAGTTTTATAAGCGTCTCGGAAAGGCATGCCATGACTGGCTAAGTCGTTCACCTCCTCAACGCTGAATATTGGATCGTATTTCTTGTCGTCAAGGATACTTTCGTTCACTTCCATCTTATTAATGATGTAGGCGGTCATCTGCAGACAATCCTCTAGTTCTTTGAAAGCAGGCAAGAATACCTCTTTGATAATCTGTAGGTCACGGAAATATCCCACAGGAAGATTATTCATGATGAGCATAACCTGTTGTGGAAGACTTTGGATTTTATTGCACTTCGCACGAATCAATTCAAAGACGTCAGGATTCTTCTTGTGTGGCATAATACTACTGCCGGTAGTACACTCCTTAGGCAATTTGATGAAGTTGAAGTTCTGACAGTTGAACAGACATGCGTCGAAGGCCATCTTTGCGAGAGTTCCTGCCACAGAAGCAAGACTGAAGGCAACGTTTCTCTCCATTTTTCCGCGGCCCATCTGTGCATATACAACATTATAGTCGAGACTGTCGAAACCCAACAAGTCGGTGGTCATCTGTCTATTCAGAGGAAAACTGCTTCCATATCCAGCTGCGCTTCCTAATGGATTTCTGTTTGTTATTTTCCATGCAGCCAACAGATAGTACATATCATCGACGAGACTTTCAGCATAAGCACCAAACCATAAACCAAAACTAGAAGGCATGGCTATCTGCAGATGGGTATATCCAGGCATCAGAACATTCCGATATTGGTTACTCTTTTGGATAAGTTCATTAAAGAGAATTCTGATATGGTCTATTACCTCAATGAGTTCGTGACGGGTAAAAAGTTTAAGGTCCAGTAAGACCTGATCATTTCTACTTCGTCCGGAATGTATCTTCTTACCGATGTCACCTAACTTACGAGTAAGCATCACCTCTACTTGAGAATGAACATCTTCTACATCAGGTTCGATAATGAACTCACCCTTCTCACATTGTTCATAAATATGATACAACTCTTTAAGGAGTTTCTGTAATTCCTCTTTTGTCAAGAGTCCAATGCTTTCCAGCATGGTGATATGAGCCATAGAGCCAATCACGTCATATTTAGCAAGATAGAGATCAAGTTCACGATCGTGTCCGACGGTAAATCTTTCAATTTCCTTGTTTACCTCGAAGTTCTTTTCCCAAAGTTTGTTTGCCATATTTCCAGTCTTTAATCATTTATACTTATCCTCTGACTATCCAGAAGACATTAATAGACTTTTTCCTCGTACGGTATAATGCTTAGGGCGTCAGCAATTTTCTCGATACCTTCCTTCAATGGTTTCTGTACCATACCCTTGATGAAAGGATTAAGGTCAGCTTTTATAGTGAGTTTCATCTTGCAGGAAGACTCTCCTGTAGAGACAAGTTGAATCCAGAAGTTAAAAGGTACAGGACTGTTTTCAGTTTCAAACTTTATCGTCTTGTAAGGATCTCTGTCGATGATGCGCATCTTGATGCTTCCAACCATTGGAGCCTCGATGGAGATGCTGTCGGCATCAAAAGAGAAATCCTTGACCTTATCAGCAGGGATTCTGTCCTTGATACGTTCAAGATTATTCAGATCGCTCAATGTTGTGTAAACAGATTCCTGACTATGAGGAATCTGTTTGATACTACTTTCGAATGTACTAGACATACGTTTCTTAATTATATTTCCTAATTATTTTTTCCAATTTGCAGGGTCCTTACGCCATTCATGTAAGATCTCTACATCTTCCTGATCTATATATCCGGTTTCCAATGCCTCGTCGACAACATGTTCGTAATCTGTCAAAGTAACGAGTTCTACATTTGCGTCTTTAAAAGCCTTTTTAGCGACAGGGAAACCATATGTGTATGAAGCTACCATACCAACGACATCACATCCGTTCTTACGGATAGCTTCGACAGCCTTCAAAGAAGATCCACCAGTAGAAATCAAGTCTTCAATGACAACCACCTTGCTACCTGGTCTCAAGTCACCTTCGATAAGGTTCTCCAGTCCATGGTCCTTTGGTTTGCTTCGTACATAGACGAAAGGCAAGTGAAGTTCATCGGCTACGAGTGCACCTTGAGGGATAGCTCCCGTTGCGACACCAGCGATAGCATCAACCTCAGGGAATTTCTCTAGGATGACATGTACGATTTCCAACTTCACATAGTCGCGCAGATCAGGATATGAGAGAGTCTTTCTGTTGTCACAGTAAAATGGTGATTTCCAGCCTGAGGCCCATGTGAACGGGTTGTTTGGTTGTAATTTAATGGCCTTAATTTTTAATAACTTAGATGCGAAATCTTTCTTCAGCTTGTCCATATTCTTTTGGATTATAAATTATGTTCATGCAAAGGTATTAATTTTTGGTGAAACCAAGAGATAAAACACTTATTTTAACATTGGCAGGGAGCGCATGAACACAAGATACAATCGTAGCCCCTGTCGTTATGATGTCGTCGATGATAAGTAGGTGAGTTCTTTCGTCTTTGTTGCTTGGAAAATGAAAGTTCCGAGGAAGTTTGGCATGTGGGTTGAGATAGAACAAGTTTTCTACGTTTTCTGCTCTTTGCCATCTGTTAAGATGCGTTTGACTCTTGTTGAATTCAGACCGACATATGAGGTCGGACAAGATCGGAATCCCTGTTGCTTTTGATACCCCCTTGGCAATCTCCATACTCTGATTATATCCACGTTGCTTATA
>CACYKX010000015.1 GCA_902775075.1 uncultured Prevotellaceae bacterium
CCGGCATTACTTCTCTAGTCCATGAAATTCGTGTGTCGTTATACCATCTATATCAATATGTCAGTCACCCCGTGGTCCTGTCAATATAAACCCAACGCCAAGATCATCGAACTCATTAGCAAAAGCACACACACTATGATATATGCTTGCAGGATTCCAACCCTTCTTGAGCTCAATCCTATCAGACTCTAACTTCTGCTTGTTCAGCAGGTCTTCTATGTATATTGCCAGTTCCATATTCTTATTTCGTTTGCGAAGTTACACATTATTTCTTTTTAAGTTGCAAATAGAACTAATTCTCCTCTATTTTCTTAAGCACCTTTGCTATTCCATTTGAGTATGAATTCAACATCATTTTATCAAAGACATCCATAACTTCATCTGCTTTCTCATTCTCTTCGTCATCCATAAAAATGCGATAACATGTTAATAGGATTTTGAGTAACTCCTCCTCGTCATAATAGGCGATATCACTTTTGCTATCTATTAACATCTTTACGCATTGATAACATTCATAGGGATAATTATTGCAACATTTTTCAAGATGCTTAACGATTTCATGGAAGCCACCCTCTAAAGAGCAATTAAGCCATGAGGTTAGTAAATCCATGAATAGTTCTATACTTGATTCGGGCATTTTGTCGCACCAAATGAAATAAGAATGCCTAATTTCATCCCGATTATCATCAGCAAATCTTCGCAAGAAGGCTTCACCTTGTTCTCCATAAGTCTCATCTGGCAAATGTTGGTATGCTAATGGAATAATCTTTCTTATTACCTCTTCTTCATTCTGAGAAAGAAGATCCTCGAACATTTCTTTGGATATTTCTTTTGACTTCTCATATTGCATTCCAAAAAACATAATCTGAACCAAAATTGGTTTTGCTCGTCTCTTTGAGAGTATCATTCTGAAGTATGGAAGTATCTGTTCGGGATCATTACACCAAAACCAATGCATTCTGTCCGCATTCAAAAACAGATAATCGGTAACTGGTTTATTCGCATATCTAAACATAACCTTATTATATAGTTCATTGTCATAGCATTCTCTTTGCAGATAAAGCATAGTAACTAATTGATGCTCAACAGAAAGCACATCATGTGATTTTAGAAAGAAATCATAAACCTTCTTTTTCCTCTGCGAGAGCTTCCCGATTTTTGTGAATGATTGAATGGCATGTCCCTGGGTGCTGTTGACACCAACATTCAATGTGTCGTTTGAAATGGATTTGTCAAATTGGTCTTCAATACTCGCATCATATTTCGAGTTATATTCAGAAAGAATGATTCTTTTTAGAAACTCCCCAATTCTATCTATATGTTCTCCTTCTGTACTTGTGAAATTATCAATGACCTCAAAAAGCCTGTATCCATAACCTCCTTTAGACAACTTATCAAACATGTCCATACTTTTCCAAAGAAGGGGTAACAATTGATCTTTTGGATAATTTGCCATTGTCAAGCCATCAAGACCTGACAATTTATAAATAGCAGGGATATGCTCTTCTTCAAATATCTGAAAAACAAACTTCTCAAAGAAATTGGAACGTTCGCTGACACATTGTTTAAATGCGTCAGCATGAACTCTTTCGTCAAAATGGCGATACTTTCCTTTTGCAAAATCCTTGATGCCATAAAAAGATTTCCGCCAATCCTCGCATGATACTGTTTTGTATTGCTCTGCAGACATCAATCCACCACATACGAAAGCTGCTGTAACATCATGATCTGGTTTCTCGTTTTTCCATTCATATCTGAATCTTCTATCTAATTCTTGTTTTATACGTTTTATTTTACGATTCCTCAGATTCTCTGGAATCGCCCAAATCAATTTCCTTTGCTCATAACCTAAATGTGGATAATATGCCCCTGTATACGATCTTTTCTTATCTGGTTGCATATCAGAATCCGACTTAAAGTCGTATATAAGTTCCTGACACAAAGTCAATGTATCACTATCAACTAACGGGAACCATGCCCTTAACAGCTCTACAAAGTAATAAGTCACATCACTATAAGACAGTAAGTCTTCTACCAAATTCGTATCTTTAAGAATAGCAAGAATGTCATCTGTAAACAAGGTAGAATTCTCTTTCATCGCTTTAAAAGCAAAGCCATAGCAACCTGCCTCCCTTTGACTCAAAAGATTTTTAATGTCTTCGATAGCATTAGCAGTTTGATGCTTTACTTGTTTCTTCAACATCTCTCCAAACCATTCATGCAGAGCATATGCATTATGATGTTGATCCATCATCAGTGGGAACACATTGTTATAGCCTATTTCACCACTCAATGAAGAAACCCTATATTCATTTATTGCATAGAGTATTCTGTCACGCAAAAGAGGATAAAACTCTTCGGGAAACTTCTCCATTAGTGGTATGCAAATCTCTTCTAATGTTGTTTCCACTACCCGTTCTTCATGTTGATCCTCTTTCTTTTGTGGATTTAAAATATAATCAATTAATTCAGAGATATAATTAAGTACAAACCTGGGATTACTTGGCAATGCTCTTTCTAAAAAGTCTGCCTTTTCATAGAGTTTTTTGCATATAACATCATACCATTTAGTAACAATACCTAATGAATAATCAGGGGTTGAACGCAAAATATTTCTGGCAATTGCATTTCTTGTCTTTTCATCCTTTATGCTATCAACCAACTTGAATACATCTTCTGTGCTCTGCTGAACTTGATTCCAGAAATATCCATAAACATTCTCATAGACAGCATCTCCGATTCTCATCGTCTTAATCTCCTTAGAAATGAGTGGCGTAATTATCTGATACCATTCCTTATTGTATGTCCTCCTGATAAATGAATAGAACAGCAATCTGTTCTGTACATACAAATCTTTGATACATTTCTTCTCAAACGGCAGTATATCCACCCTGTTTGCCATTGCCCACAAAAGCATAAGTTGAATATGAGTTCTAATTTTGCCGGAAAATAAGATGGCGTTTACGTCCTCTTTATATTGCTTTGTGCTTTTTGCCCTTTCATAATCCAAGACAAAATTCACAGTTGAGCGCATAAATATTCCCTGATGCTTTTTCTTTTTCAGCAAATCTTGAATCAGCGAGCGTTTCTCTTTTTTGTAATATCGGGCAAAGACATAATCATACATGCTTTGATGGAAAAAAGTTGCCCGATCATCAATTTGTTCAATAATACTTTCACTAATCAGATAATTCGCTTCTTTCAGTTCTGATGTGTCATAATCCCATTGGGGTGTCAGAGTTTCATCATCATAAATTTTCAACGCCAAGTCAAAGAGGATTTGTTCTGCTACCTCTTTGTTGATTCTACTCTCTGCCAGACCAATAGTTTGTCGCCACAACTCATCATACAAATCAGTTATAGAATAATATTCTTTCCGTTTGTTTTTCGCATATACTCGGCAGAACAAATTCAAGTGCTGGGGCGTTTGCAGTATTGATTTTGTTTTATCATCTAACTTTTTATAAAGACCTACTTTCAATCTATCAAGAACCTTCTCAACATCTTCCTTATCCAACATTCCAAGTCTTATTTGAGGCTCACGGCTCAATAAACTTAGTTTTGGGTCAAACTCTAAATCAAAAGAACGGCAGGATATTATAATCCTCACGTTTCTTCGTTTTTCGTCACCTGAAAAAAGTTTGACTAAGGTTATGATGTTTTCTAATTTGTTTCTATCACTATTAATATATTGAGACAAAGCATCGATCTGGTCAATAATTAACACAGCTCTCTTTTCCTGGATCAAACTGGAAAAAGTATTTCTCAGTAATTCCAGATGTTCATTACTTGAAAATCCAACAGGAGTTTGAAGTTTATCTGCTTTTATTGCAAAACATCTAATACCGTCAGCATTCAATTTTTGAATTACCTTTTTTATTACAACGCTTTTCCCCATCCCGGCATTGCCAACGAGCAATTTCACACAAGACTCCTTTTCCTGTAGTTCATCTTTGACCCATTTACAAAGGATATCTATCTCCTTTCTTTCTACAAAAGAATCCTTTATATCATGAAAATAGGTGTTGATTCGTTGAAATGCAGAACAGCTTTCAGATATTACCTCCTCCGTGGTCTTCTTCTCCTTTGTTAGCTGCGCGATCTTATCATTAAAGATTTGCTTCCAGCAGTCAATCGTATCATCTACATTCTCTTGGGAAACAATTTCCTCACTTGTGAATTGATATATATGGCTGGCATTATCCCCCGCCTTTTGAAAAGATCTAATATAATCATCAGAAATATACTTCCAGTAGATTCTGTTTTCATCTGCATCAACAGAAAAGAAGATACATACTTCATTACGCATTCTCATGGCGTAAGCGACAAAATAGGCAGGAATCTCGGCTTTATTCTGACCTTTGTATTTTGATTTGTATGTTTTAGCCTGCACTACCAATTTACCAACAGGGCGATCTTCGTCATCTACAAGTTCAATGTAACCATCAGTATTAGCAGACTTGTCATGACTTTCTACTTTATGTGCAATAGCTTGAGTATGCTTGAAAAGTCCTCGGACACACAAAATACCATCTTCATCAAGACGATCATTTGGGTTTGTTACTCTTTTGGAATTAAAATTGGTTTCGCTATTCATACTTGAAAGAATTAGGGATATTGCAATATGCCTCTATATTCAAGGTCATGCTTCAGTATTTCCTCTGTTTGATGGATCTCTATGTCAATTTGCTCCAGACGCTTTTCTTTTTCTTCATCAGTATGGTTGTCATCTTGTAGCGTATACAACTTCATCTTTGCTTTGATGTATTCTAAGCCATTATGAATAATAGACAAACTCGCAGGAGCATTGGAATTGAATAAATGAGTCAAACTCTGCCCTGCAAGCAGGTTTCCCCACTTTTCGTATTTCTGAATGTCACTTAGACATTGCTCTATTCTGATATCTTGTATCCGTTCCATAATTTGTTGTTACTATATTTTCCAGTTGTCAACAGTTCTGTCAAAATATTTTATAATGTCCTCGTTGCCATCCTCTTGAGTGAAAGTCGCAGCAAGATGAGTAGTGGCTCTGGAAACACCAACATAAAGATACCTTCTCATAATGTCTAACGAGCAATCTTCCAAAGCTGTATCTATATCATAGAAAAACACAACCTCAAATTCCATTCCTTTGACTTCTGAAATTCTGAATACACGAACGGCTTTAGTATTTGGTGCAGTTCTATTCTCAGAGCAATCGTATATCTGGATACCATTAAGATAGTCTTGATCGTTTATTAAATCAACGAGTTCTTTAATATTTATGTCATCGCCAACGAAAATAGCAACTGATGGCATGCTTTCATCGTATGTCTTATAGACTTCAATAATGCGCTTTGCAATCCATTCTGCCTTCTCTTCTTCATCATCCGAAATAAAACAAAGCGGGGCAGGTTCGTTATCCGATCTTACCTTAGTTGTAGTATAAGGAGCCTCCACCTTCAAGTCATCAAAGTACATTTGCTTTGACATATCAAGCAACGAGGGCAATTGGCGATAGGAGGTCTTCAGTTCGTATACTTCCAATTTAGGAAGTATGTTTTTTTTGAGTTGGCTCCAGCTCTTTATGCCATTATCATTCAGTCCTTGCATAATATCGCCACACAATGTCAGTGTTGAATATTCATAATGGCAGAATGACGTCATAAAGTAATAATCGATTAGAGAATAGTCGGTGGCTTCATCTATTCCAATTACAGGTTTTACGTTCTCTTTATAGGCTTCCACATATTTATTCTTCATACCATTGAAACGTACATGAGATTTCTTATACATTCCAAGTAACATATTGTTGATGAAGCCTACAATTAATTCAAGTTCCTCTGGGTGAATACGTTTGCCTCCATCTTTCTTTTGAATTTTCTCAAGAAGTTTCTTGTTAAACAGATTACTTCCTATCTCAATCTGCTTCTTCCTGAACAATTTGTAGAGTCTAGGAATTTGGTTGAGCAGATTGCTCTCAACGCCTCTGCACAAGAATGCATAGTTTTTGGTAAACCAACTTAATTCTCCGATCTGACTTAGTTCGCCTATTTCAAATAAAGGCTCAACGATAGCATACAAATCTCTTTGGCGTTTGGAAAGTTTCTGGTTACTGTCATATTTCCGCAAACTCAATTTCCTTAAAACTGGTTTCAACTGCTGGTATAGTTTTGCGTCATAGTCGATGGAAGCCAATTCTTCCTCATCGTCTTCGGCTTCATCCATTGCATTTTCTTCTATGTCATCTTCTTGAATAATGATTGTTTCTTGCCTCCATTTCTCAAATAAGTCGATGACTGCCGATTTTAATTGCTCATCCTCATCTACCTTATTTTTAATAAATAGGGCCTTCTTGCTTAATAGGTCATTCAATTGCGCCTCTATTTGTGACACAGATTTCCTCTCGTTGTCATATAACGAATTAAATAGTCGCATAAGTGCATCAATATCCTTGATACTTTCTGCTCGCTTGCAATATGCCTTAATGCTCTGCGCCAAACTATGCCATGAATAATCTGATGTTTTCAAAGAATAAGCATTTAGCAAGATATTTGAAATATTGCTGATACAGAATTTTTCAAATGCAGATATTGCACCTTCTGCATTTAAAAATAAAGTCGTCTCAGTTTTATCTTTTATCTTATACAACTTAAATGGCCCGTCAGACTCTGGCTTTCTTAATTTATATTCCATCAGAATCTTGTTCCTATAGCTTTCCAGAGTTGTCGTATTATTCTCATTGGCGTTCAGATACTCACCTCTCATGTTGTCCTGAAGGAATGATAGTAATTTATCGGTTGGCGAAAAGAACAACCAGTTTGTATCCCTTGTGTTAGGGTTTGTAAGAGATACTATCTGTTCAGATGTAAGAGGTGCATTATATTCATCCAAGGCCTGTTGGGATATTAAGAACTTCAACCTTTGAATCATGGTAGTAGTTTTGCCTGTACCTGGTCCACCTTCGATTACGATAGGAGTACCATCAAACAAGTGAGAACGTTTTGCATCCTCTTGTGTTTCGTCAAGAATATGCTGAGAGCGTAGTGACAAGTCTTTGCGAATGAAAGACTGTGTCTGTTTCACTTTCGATTTTGATTCCTCAATATCTTTTTCCAGTTGAGCAATCTTGGCTCGATTTTCTTTTTCCTCTTCTTCGCGCTTTCGGGCTTCTTCACGCAGTCTTTCTTCTTCCTCCCTTCTGGCTTTCTCTTTGGCAACCTTTTCTGCCTCTCTTTGAGCCTCTTCTTTCTGCTTTCGTAACCTTTCCTCCTCTTCCTGGAGTGCTTTCAGTCGTTTCTCCTGCTCTCTTTGTTGTCCCAATAAGTCATATAATCGCTGAAAACGATAATATGTTGCATCATCTTCTATGTTGATAACAATTTCCTGTGCAGTAGAGAAATCAGTTTTATAGATTGCCCTATTATGAATTGTCACTTCAACCTCATTTTTCCGTTTTGGATTCTTAGTTATCTGTATATATTTCCTTTTCCCAGAATAGTATTTGGAAAGAACCTCCCCCATCTTGGAGTCACGATGAACTACAGTCCCATCCGTACGAAGTACTTTGGTCGTGTCACCTATTACTATCCAAAACTGTTGAGCCCCCTCTTTACCGCGTAATGTGCTATCAAGTGAACAATAAGCTCTTCCTATAGCAGGAATCCGCGTATAACTTGCCTTTTCCTTTTCAATATGTCGTTGGATGGCCTTACCTATGTTGTGAAGTGATTCTTTCATACATGTATGTGGTTTTAATTATTTGAGTTGTATATCTCTTTTATCTTTTGTTCGGCATAATTATGTGTACTTCCTATAAATCCCACATGGGCTCCATCAAAGAAATCGGTAATATCGAAATAAATATCCTTTTTCTTATTTCCTTTTTGAATAGGTAGAATGTCGAATGTCAATTCTTTCCCATCATTTGTCTTTATATGTCGTAAAGATTGCATATTGTTGGCGTATTCAGGATAATTTTTATTTAACCATTCCCTTTCTGCACGTAAACCTAAACCGTGGGTTGTTGCATGTATTTTTACAATATCAAAATCTTGGCTTCGCAATTTTACTTCAAAAGTGATTTTCTCATCTGCATATTCACTAACGAATTCTTTTTTGTGTTTGAATAGAGAAAAAAGAACTCGTATACCATCTCTAACTTGAGGTACAGCCATTAGAATGACTGCAATAAGCACAATAATGGCAATAAGCCAATTATCTAATAACAGCTTTATCAATCTATCGTATTTTGTATCCATATTCAATACATGTTAATTAAAACTTAAAATGGCAAATCATTATAATCATTCTTTGGGTCAGAATGAGAAATAGCAGACAGAGGCATCAATCCATATTTTTGGAAAAGGGGATTTATAGAATCAATAACATCTTCTGAGTTCAATATAATGTTAGCACTGAGATTATTGTGCAAACTCTCTACGAAATATTTACCGAGGTCTTCACATTTTTTGATTATTTCAATGTACTTAACGGCATCGGACTTAACAGTAGAATTAAGTATAAGTGAGACTAACTTATTAAAATACACTATCTTTGACCTTTCATTTGTGTAGAGAGCTTTCCAGACATCAGAAGCTAACTCATTAGCTGTCTTGTTCCGGCTTTTTAATGCCTGATATTTTCCAAAGAATCCGTAGGGAACATTTCCTTTGTCTATTGAGATAACAAGTTTCCTTTGGCCCAAAGCAATACCAACTTCTTGATCACACCACAAACTTTTAATAAAATCAGGAACAACAATAGCACACAAGGCATCCATCGTGAATAGAGCCTTTTCTATTTCCATTTCCCACTCTTTTGACGGAGTAATGTCTTCGTGAGCGACAAAACAATCTATCCCATAATCCAACAAGCAACGTTTCAAGTTTGAAGCAGATTCTTTATTTGCGCTGAGATGGCTAATAAACAGACGAAAATGACCCGGTTTCCACATGGAGTCATCTACGTTATCTCCAAATACCGATATGTCATCAGCTATTGGTTTTAGTATTACGCCACGAAGTTGGATAGACTCTCCATCTCCTCTCATGGCATCATTATAAAAGCTACCAATTGTGTTTTCAATTTCTTCGACAACCCCTCTCCGACGGATATTCTCAAAATAATCTACAGGTACACGAATAATAATCATATAGAAATCGATACCGCCATTCCAATTATCATGATCCACCCATGACTCTTCTATGTTCTGTTCGCTAAAATAGTTGTATAATTCTACATTATAATTTCTTACCATTTTACGAACAACATTTGTATAGGATGAAAAAACTTTAGCCATAAACACTTGATTCTATTTAATTACCTTTTGTATCATTTTGTTTTGATTGAGGATTTGGGGCTACGATGAAAAAACTACCTTTTTATATGGTTAATCCGTACCCATCTAAGTACTCACGTAATGAAATACCATTTACTTTCGCATTATCTAAAAATTCATTTTCAGTAATATTGAATGGATTTTGAGAAAGCCCTTTGACAAATCGTGACAACTTTGGTGTCTTAGTTTTTAACGGATGATTCGTATCTGACTGGCCTGTATCTGGATCATAATATTGTTTACCATTATATTCAAAATATATATTAGAACATTGGGGCTCTTTGACAACTTGCTTTGTTTCTCTATCAGCACACATAGCAACATCCAAGTTAAATGAACACATATATTGCGGGGTGCTTGTTGATTTATACTCGACTTTTGCCCCTTTTTCAATTAAAATGATTTCCTTGTATTTTGAAGAAATCTTTTTGAGTTCATCAACTAACATGAAAGCCCTATCAAGTTCACGTTTATATATAGGTTTAGACAATAAGTGTGCAGCAGGATTTAGTATTAGCAATTTTGAGTTTTCAAAAAGGCTCATAATATTGGTGTCTATAGGACTGTAAATCTGCTTAAATTTACCCCACATAGATTGTAAAGACACAAATGTATCAGGATCGGACTTTAATATTTCTGGTGGAAGCAAATTTTTTAATATTTGTTCTAATGTCTTACGTATATAAATTGATGCTGTCTCGTAATCAAAAGCGTCCCTATATTTTTGTGCCTTACTATATGAATCCGCTTCTTCGTCAACTATTACAGGATATTCGATACCATGAGAATCTTTCCCAATATAAATACCAATTTCTTTCCAATTGCTTTTGTTGTTCAATTGCCCAATCCTTCTATCGATAAACTGAAAAAGATTTCTGTCATGAGTAAAAAATAATAGTTGATATTTATCAGCATAGCCTCCATTTTTCAGCAGTAACTCGCTTAGCATCTCCCTGTTACTCATATCCAAACTTATCATAATATCATCCAACACCAGTACCTGTAAAGCATCAGCTGCTAATGTGTTTGTTCGATACTTCAAAACACATAAGCGTATGGAAAGTGCCAATGCTGTCAACTTCGCCTCGTTGAGGAATGTTTGTGGGCGATTAATTGGGATGCTTTTTCCATTGTAACTATCTATCGTGAGAATAATCTTATATTTCTGATAGTCATAAATTTTATATCCTATATAACTTGAAGGTAACGTATATGAAAGCGTGAAATTAATATCATAACCAAGTTCTTTAATGATGTCGTAGGAATTCTGATTGATAAAATCTATCAATTTTTGAAATTCGGTTTTAAAATGAGATTCAAAACTTTGGAATTCATTTTTATTATTTTTCTTTATGTTCCCTCCTACTTTTGTAGGTCCATTCTGATACTCTTTCCACATTTCCCCTGCATTAGAAATATCTTTGCCATTAACTCTAATTGGGGAAAATGTAACATACGGCAATATATAGTAGTCAAACACATCTGATAAGTCTACATTTTCGCTGTTTTTAAAATGCTGAAAGGCAAAAAGAGATTGATAATTGAGAAAATCCATCGCTTTTCGAGATTCTTTAGCATCATTGTTTCCACAAATAGTCGTATCTAACAATGATGCTTTAAAAGTTTTTCCATTGTCGGTTTCAATTGTGACATATGAGTCAGAATGTTCAATACCAGTTCCAGGATCTGTCTGTTTAATGGCAAAAATATTTACAAGGGATGTATCGCTTGAATTGAAATATGATTTTACCTCATTAGGTTGTTTGTATGCCGCTTCCAACAGAGTGTATAATCCCCAAAAGATGGAACTTTTACCGCTGCCGTTTTCACCATATAGAAGTAGATGCTTACCATCTAATATGATTGGATCACTTTGACGAAAGAACTTAAAATTATTCAATTGTAGGGATTTTATTTTACTCATGGGTTGTTGCATTTAAGTGAATAAAATATAGTATATCTTTACTTCTGGTATCAAGGAGCATCAAACTCTGTCGAACAAGATTGTCCGAAGTCTGGAACCATTTATACGTTTTCTCAATACGTTCACGAATGTCTTTTATAGACAAATCTACTAAAGGCGATTGTTTCAATCGCTCAATTACATATATATTCTGTTCTTTCATGTGGTCGGCAAAATATAAATCATAGACCACCATATCAAGAATATCATTGAAATGAATACATAAATTCTTATTGGATGTATGTGTGTATATATCACTATTGTCTTTGTTATACAAATATGTTAGGCAGTCTACCAATGGCTCTATTATTGGCTCGGCTGCAATAATAGCTTCGTCACTGGGTAGTGGGAACGGATTGATGTAGGCTGGTTTATAACGATAATAGCCATTGGCCATTACATTACCTGTATTTTGCATAAACCACCAACAGAGATGTGAATTTAAAAGGGCCAACAAGGATTTATATGAGCATTTTACATTATCATACTTGATATATCCGTAAATAGTTGTCGTTTGGTAGAATTGCCCTTTTATATCTAATGCGAAATTACCACCCATAGAAATATCGGGAGCAACAAGTTTTATTTCTTCTGCAGATGAAATACCTTGCTTTCGTCCAAATTGGAACCAAGCTCCATCAATATTGAAACGCCCTTTTTCTCTACTGCGTAGAATGGTTTCACACTCCTTCAAGTATGAATATCCATTGGGGTACAGTTTTTTCAGTTCGTTCTCTTCATAAAGGACAGCTTTACCTTCTACCAATTTATAAGGGAAGATAACAACTCGATTAGTTTTGATCACTTCATAACGATGAACATCTTCGCCTTTTAACAATGGACGAACTAATCCTTTTTCAATCTGTACAGTTCGTTCAAGCTGATTCGAATATCCTGTGACTAAGTTATTACTTTCATTGCAGTCTTGCAAGAAATAGACATCGTCTTTACTTGTTGCAAGCCCTTGAAATATTTTCGAAAATACATTTTCTACACGTCTGGGTTGCTTGTTAAGTGTTTCGAGCAAATGGTTTATAATGTCACTGGTCAGCACCCATGTGTCTTCTGTCAGTTTGCTTTCGTCGATATGTGAAAAGTTGTTCTCAGAAAGAGAATCAAGATATTTCTTTAATTCTACATTTGTGGTCAAGTCGCGATCCAACTCATTATATGCCAAAGCGCCAGAATTTGGCTTGAACCATTGTAGAGCTGTATAAGTGGAAGCATTAAACACTTGATATTCTCCAAAGTTTATGATGCGGTTAGCGCACTTCTTAGATGCCACTAACTTGCGGAGACCCTTGCCAAAACTTGCATTAGACCATTTTACTGGCATAATATAGTTTACCAAGCCCTGCTTATGGATAAATCTTAATCCTGCTTCCACGAAACAAACATAGAAATCAAAAGAACCTGTCGCAGATTTGTATTTTTGACTGAGATAATTTACAAATCTGTCATTCGTATTCCGCAAACCTTGGATGCGCAAATAGGGGGGATTACCAATAATCATGTCAAAACCTTCACTCACTCCGAACATCCATTCAGGGTCAAAGAATGGTGATGATGTGTTTTGATCAAACATATCCCATCCTGCCAATTGTTGGGCTTCCTCATTGCGAATGTAATTAGCTTCTTTCAACTTATTAGCAATTTCCATACACAACTCAGCTACCCTATCTTTATACTTTCGCTTTGTGCGAACAGTCTTTGCTCCAAATATTTTGTGTTTGGCAAGAATAAGTTCCCTTTCTTTCAGCTTGATATCTTCTGAATCAAATAGGGTTGCTTCCTTTTTCTCCAATCCAACCAAGGTGTTTGCTGCTACAAACTTTGCTTCGAGGTTCGGCAAAGGACGAATGCCGAAGTTATCAACCGGATTGTTGTTGGTTTTCTGGTCAACTACCAAAGAGATGAAGAAACGGAGTTTGCTGATTTGGATGGCGATGGGCTGTATATCCACACCATAGATGCAGTTCTCTATCAGATAGAGCTTGCGGGCATAGTCTGGGCGGTTGATGCTCTCATTGAAACTACGCTCAATATCAGCAACTATTTCTGCACGTTCTTCATCTGTCGCATTGTGATAGGCCTCAGATGTCTCGCTGATGGCATTGTTGAGCATCATTTCCTTCCACTGCTCGTTATTGGGGTCAATGCGATTAAGGATGTGTACCATTTGCTGGAGCATACCCATAGGGAATGCACCAGAGCCACAGGCCGGATCCAGCACCTTACATTCATAGAGCGACTGCATAATCTGGCGCTTCTGGTCATCGGTCAGATTCAACTCTTCGTCAGTATATTGCACCAACTTCCGATATTCAGGTTCTAATTCTTCGCCTACCGTTCGCTTTAGATGGGCTATCAGACTTTCATCCACCATATATTGCACGATCTCGCGAGGAGTATAGAACGAGCCTGTCTGCTTACGGGCAGTCGTCTGGGTCTCCGGATTGTATGCAGCCAAAAGGTTCTCAAAGACTTTTCCTAACAGCTCTGGGTCGAGCGACACTTCCTGGTCGAAAGGCGTGTTCTCTTCTACCGTGAAGTTATATCGTTTCAGAATGTCAATAATACCTCTGGCACTGACCTTCTTTTTCTTCTTGTCACCATACCACTCAGAGAGGTCGATGTTTTTGCCTACCTCATCACCAAAGAACAGGAAGTCGGGTATCACCAACTGGTCGCTGATGACCTTGCGGTCAGTGAAAGCATCCACATACATACCTTTGTCCTTATCGTCCAAGCAGTCGAACAAGCCACCATTCAAAAATGGCACATACTTGTTTGCCAATTCTACGAACTTATCGGGATTGATGAACAAATCCTCATGGCGCATCAGCTTATTGTTGTCGTAGTCGCCTCGCCCATTACGGAAACGACGCTCAGAAATGGTGTCCTTACCCTCTGGGGTGATAGGACTGTTCAGCATGGCAAAGAACAGGTTCTGTAATACACCTTTATAATATTTGCTTTCATACGACTTGCCGAAAAGATTTGCAACCGCATGAGGGGTGAAGCCTTGTATCAGTTCGTCGGCAATAAACTGCTCGTCGAAAAACTCATCGGGCACTAAATGACGCTGTTTGAGGAACCAGACAAAGATGAGTCTGGTAATCAGGCGAATCATGGCCTCAGAGTTATATTTCTGATTATCCTCTAATGTTTTCAAGTCGTTGGGGAAGCGTACCACCATAATAGCCCAAGCATACCAGTCGCTAAGTTCCTGATAGAAAGCCTTGGTAAGTACCTCTACCGAGAAGCGGTTGCGCAAATCCTCTATGCTTACCACACGGCCGTATTCATTCAGATATTTGTTAGGGGTATAGTAAGCGATGCCCTTACCCAGATAATAGGAATAACGATGAGGATTGGAGTAGCGGCGACTGATGCGAGATGATTCTTCCGATTGGTCGAGTGTAATCTCAATCAGCGAGAAACGATAGTTGCTATCATCATCCTCGGGAACAAAGAACACCAAAGCACGCTCGCAAAACTCATCAGCCAGCAGTCGGAAAGCCTCTTTCGTCAGACCTACACGGGCATCGTGCTTTGAGCTATGACGCACCTCATAGACGACCAATCCCAATGATTCACATTCGCCCAAGCGTGTCACTTGCTGGGTATATTGGAACTGCACGGGATTCTCCACTTTACTTATTTCCTGCCGGAAATCTTCTGGCAAGAAGTTGACTCTCAAAAATGAGAGAAACTCATCACGGCTATATGCTCTGTTAAACTCCATAGTTCTTACTTCTTTAATTCCTCCGCTAATATGATTGATTCCTCGCCATCATCCACATGATTGCAAGTCTCAATGATTCGATTGATATAATACTCGTCTATCTGATCAGGCAGTTTCTTGTAATCTGCTGGTTTCAGCTTGTTGATATAACGTAGTTCATAACCAGAAAGACCATCACTCTGAATAACCTTCATCAAGTCTTTCAGATAGTCAGCAGGCAACGCTTTGCGATTCAGCATCACTTTTATTTTCTGCATGGCTTCTAATCGTGCTTTCTCGTTCTTGTCCTGCACATCGCTGCTGAACAAATGAGACTTCGTTACTTGATATGCCGGTTCAAAGGAATCTGAAAGTGCTGACGGTTGCTCAGACATTTCTGCCTCGAAGAGTCCGATGGCCTCTTCAGCGGTCAGTTGTGACACCAAACCCTCTGCATTTCCGATCTTAAAGACAAAGTCGTTGCCCTTCTTGCCAAACATCAGTACGCCACTTCTTGACTTAGCAACAGAACGGCCTGTGCGGGCTCGATGCGGCAGTTGCATAGCTTCGTCATAGATCTCTGTACCTTTAGCTGCATTCAACAGCTTCTGGTATTTGACATCCCAGGATACCTCCTCACTCTTGGCCATTTCTTTGCGATACTGCTCTAAAAAATAGGATTGTATTTCCTCATCCTTGGTCAGTACCTTTGTATCTTCACCCATGATGGCATGAATCATAGCCATCTTTAAGGTGGAGATTTCCTTAGTGCGGGTTTCTGTCTCACCCACATCTGTTGGGAAATAGTTGTAAATAAACAACTGGTCGAATACCTTTTTATTAATACGGTTGATACGCCCTATTCGCTGAATGATACGAGTGGGATTGTAAGGTATGTCATAGTTGATAACAGTTCCTGCACGATGCAGGTTGTAGCCCTCAGAGATGGCGTCTGTAGCAATCAGTATCTGATAGTCATCTTTTTGGTACTCTTTTTTCTCGCCCGCATTAAAGTTGGCATTGATGACATCCTTATTCGTCTGCGAAGCATCAGCAGAAGTATATTTGAACACAGGTAAGCCGGATTCTGATAGCTTCTGACCCAGATAGTCGGCAGTATCTGCAAACTCTGTGAACACAATGATCTTACGACGAGGGGCATCCTTAAGTTGCATATTCAAGATACCCTTGAAAGATTCCAGTTTGGGATCGGTCATAATGCTCCCATCCTTACCAAACCATTTCTTCTGAATTTCGAGAAGGAGTGCCATATCTGCCTTGATGTCTTCTGCGAAGGAATCTTTGATATACTTCATGTCAATCTCAAAGAAGCCTCGCTTTTCATACTTCTCGTAGGTCTCCGTGATGAGTTCGTTACCATCATCGTCAGTCTTATAGAAGTCGTCAACATCGGGAAGGTTACCCTTCTTATAGATGGGCATTTTCTTCTTCTCTTCAATCCATTTCAGAATCTGTTTGGAACTATTAATCATATACTCCAACGACATGCGGAATGCATATTCTGAGCTTTCAAAGCGGCGAACTAACAGACGACGCATAAATTTGGCGACATTAGCCTGTCGGCCAAACAACAGATTCAGTTCTACTCCCGTTTTTTCTTCTAACAGATCTGAGAGTTCTTGCTTTAGTTCTTCTCGTAGATATAATACAGGAGAGTATCGGGCTGCCTTGAAACGATACTTGCCATCGCCCTTCCTTCGATGCTCGTCTTCACTGATACGGTCAAGTGTTTCAAGATACAAGTCTTTCAGACTGCTCAAATCATAATCCAACTCAACAGGGTCGTTGGGAATGACTAACTGTATGTTTTGTTGCTTTAAGTCCTCTGCATATTCTGGTATTTCCTTCAAATCAATACGGGAACGACGAATGACAAGTGGGCTGATGATAGAACGTATCTCGTTGGCAATACGTCCTGCTTCCTTAGATACTTCGGCATCCGTTATCTTGCCTTCGCGCTGGTCCTTCTGAAGCTGTTTATAGGTGACAATAAGGTCTTTGAATTTGGCACCCAAATTATCAACAGTCTTTAAGGTTGACTTGGTAGGAACCTGGAACAGCTTCAGCATTGCATAGATGTCATCAGGCCTGTTATTAAAGGGGGTAGCTGTCAGCAGCATCACCTTATTACCAGAGCAGAGTTGGTGAAGGATCGTATAGTCAATGGTATATTCATTGCGATAGCGGTGTGCCTCGTCAACAACAATCAGATATTGCTCATCAGCCTTGACTATCCGCTCGTAATACTTCAAGGCCTCTTCAAGTTTGCCAGTCGTGTAGATAGATGCCGTAAAACCAAAATCATCACGATAGCTACACCACTGCTCTTCCAAGTGAGGCGGACAAACCACAAGCGTCCTAAGTCTGAGGTTACGTGCAACAGTCGAGGCAATGATACTCTTACCCAGTCCTACAACATCGGCCACGATCACACCATTATGATTCTTGATGGAATTAATCGCCATTTGGACGGCATCCGTCTGGTATTTCAAGTTGGAGAACTTTCCGTCAGTAATATCGTATGGGGTAAGCAAATTCTCTGTTGTGGGTATGGAGAAGTATTCCTTAAGCACACGAAGGTACATTTTATAAGGACTATACAGTTTCTCATACCAGATACGGTCAATAACCTTTGTGTCAAACTCATCAATATGGTCTTTGTCTGCAATGACAATAGACTTATCCCATAGCTCGTTGAAAATGGTCTTCGCATCAATGTATGAGTTCTTGTCATTGAATCGGGCGTTTATCTCTACTCTGCCAGCCAATCCTTCGTATGAAAGATTGCTGGAGCCTGTAATAACAGAGCCCGGGTCTTCGCCGCCTTCACTGATTTCGTCTCGATAATCAAAGATATACATCTTGGCATGACAAGGCTCATCAGTTTTCCTGATTTCCAATGTCCCAGCCTTTATCTTGTCGTAGAACAGCTTGAAAGATTCCAGCTTGGGTTGGCTATCAAGAAAATCGGTCTCATTGAACAATCGCACGAAATGGTTATAGTAGTCATCTTTGAGCTGACCACGAGATTTGTTATAATCGGCCAATGTGTCGATCTCACGGATATATTTCGTAATTCTCGTGTCTATATCAAGCCCGACAAGAATGCGCACATGTTTGTCTATCAACTTCTCAGAGATGAGTTTATAGCCTGAGAAATAGAAATAACCGACAAGCACATCCAAAGACTGACTCTTTGGAAGGATGCCGTTGATGATGTCAGACAACAGTTTGTCTTTGTTTGTTATGAAACTATTTTGCATCATTCTTCTTTCGTGGAGTTAATCAGTTCTTTAATATCCACTTGCAAGCAACTGGCAATGTCTATTAATGTGCGTAAATCAGGCTGCGACGTATTTGTACACCACTTTGATACTGTAGCGGGGTCTTTGCCTATTTGCTCAGCAAGCCATTTCCCCGTTCTCTTCTTTTCAACAAGAACCACCTTGATTCGATTTATATCCTTTGTCATTTGGCAAATGTATTGATGTTTACCGCAAAGATATGAAAAAATCGGCAAATACGTATAGTAATTGCCGATTACGCTGGATTTTTTATTATTTTTTATGATTCTACCACTTCTATATTCCCAATCCGCGTTTCTTCGTTCCATCCCAATTTGTTAATTCGTCAGCATTTCCATTGCTACCTCCAACAGATTGGCCACCCATTGAGACTCTCATCTCTGAAGCAAGTTGACCGATTCGGGTTACGGCAATATCCCACTTGAATTGTGTAATGCGACCTATCGTTGACTCTGCCTTATCAGCGATGCCGCTGGCAGCAGTCTGGCGGTCAGACTCTATACTTGGGTTGAGACCTTCAAGTTGACACTGAGCAATGATGCCCTGGCCGATTACCCGCTCATCATTGCTGTTGAAGATGGAAGCAGTGGAGTGAGCCCATGCGTTGAAGGCAGCAATGGCCTTATCAACTATCTCATTCAATAGGTTCCATTTGGCAAATGCCTTTGACACTCCTGTCTGACGGATGAACTGCTCCATCTTCGACAAACGACTCTCTGCCGCGTCTGCACGCTGCTCTTCACGGTCTGCACGGGTTGTCTGTTCCTGTGCCTTGCGCTCAGCATTGGCAGTCTTTGCCTTCTCGCAAGCAATGGCCTTCTCGTCGAGTTCGGAGATACGCTGCTTCAGAAGTACGTTCTCTTCCTCAGTCTTAGCAGCCAAAGCTACCTTCTGCTTGGCATCGAGGTACATCTGCTTACCCACATTGTTAATCTGCTTCTTGTGCAGCTTGGAAACACTGAGCAACTGCTGCTGAAGTATGGTGACAATCTGCTTAGCCTTGGCATTACGCTCCTTCTGCCACTCGTCTCGCTTCAACAGAGGAATTGGCGTGTTGACATCCTCGCTAATACGGCGAAGAGCATCATCCACGAGATCCTGAACAGTTATCACCTTATCAGAGCCTTTCAGCGTGAAGGTCATCTCGGCAAAGGGTACTGCATCAAGAGACTCTTCCGGCACGCTGGTAGCTGAGAGTAAATCATCGAGTGCCTTCTGGAGTTTGCTTAACTTGTTGCTGTTCTCCTTGATGGCATCCATAATCTGCTTCGACTCAGCCTTCTTACGCTCTGTATACTCTGCAGCCTCCTTCGCACGGATGGTTTCCTGCTCTGCCTTATAGCTATGAGCGTCGAGCCATTTCTTGTTACTCTTCTTGCCACGCTCCATCTTGAAAGTGTTGGCGAGCATGTCTTGTATTTCCGACATGTCATGGCGATTGAGATTGATGCACTGCCCTGTATTATGGTCAGTCCAGTCAAAGACGTAATGAGCGTGATAGTTCCATAGGAAGATGGTATCACCTTCTGGAATGTCGAGATACTTGCCCTTCTCGTGATCCTTGTCCGTGACCAGATGCTCATGGCCTTCGTCCAGATGAGCATAGATGGCCTTGGACTTGATGCCGAAACGTAGTTCGATAGAACGTGCGAGTTCTTGCAGTTGCTCCATCGTCGTAGCCTCAGTGATGACTGCCACTCCCTCGCGTATCGGCTCGGAGTTCTTGGGCATCTTCTTAGGCTTCGAAGGGTCAGGCTCCCACGCGGGTACCTTCTTCTGAAGTCCAGTAACTTGGTCAACAATCGGGTCACCCGTCTTCTTGTCATAGGCAGGGATTGTCAATTGTTTTCCGTCTTCACCAAGTTTCGCTTTCCGACAGAAATGCTTTGCCGAATAGCGTTCCTTGGCCTTACGGATCTCGTCAGCCACAGACTTGAAGTCAGGAGACTCCCAGGTCTTGTTGAGGTGTGAATACTCGGGATGAACATGCTTCATCTCCTTCTCGCGCCTATTGTGCTTCTCGGCACCATACTTGGCGGCGCAAACATGAATAGATGTCTTCTTAGCCATGATAGTACAAATTAAAATTACACATATCAATAGAAATAATAAAATTATGATTTTCTGAATTTCAGAAAATGCGGTGACGCAATTTTTCTGACGAGAGGGTCCAGGGAGAACGCTTCTCCTTGGTCGGGTTCTTAGGACAGATGTCCTAAGCGGGGGTTTGGGGAGGGTCACTCCAGCGGTAGGGTTCGGAGGGGAGAGGTCGCTTCCCTCGCGGTTCTTAGGCAGAGCATGAGCGGAGTCCAGAGAGGTCACTCTGGCACACATAAGGGTTGGGATAACCCTTAGTGTGCTACCTGATTTCCGTTGGAAACAGTCGGGCTGCGCACGGTGTAAGGTGCAGAACGGCTGTAACGACGGGATGAAGGTAGAGAGTTCGCATAGCGATAGGCAATCGCAACTCTGTTGCGTCGGAAGGGGGTATAGGGGGCAGCATAGCCCCCATAACGGGCAGTACAATAATGTAGCATTGGTATAAAGCATAAATACAGTATTATTGTTTTTCTGCATTATCAGTTGACTGTTGCGGAGTACGAAATGAAGGAGTCTCGTAAGGGATGATGAGCATCATCTCATTGAAGCGGTCTGCAATCCTGTCGCCGTATGTGCTACGAATTTGCTTGGGAGTGAGGTTAGTCGTCACCATAGTAAACAGCATCTGGTCGTATCGGTAAGACAGCAAATCAATGACAGGAGTGACACGATTACCATAGTCCATCATCGTAGCTTCCTCTTCACCAAGATCATCAATACCGAGCATGGTAAGTTCTTGATAGTGTAAAGAATTTTTAGAGTCTATACGAATGAGGCGACCGAGTTCCTTGGCACTTATAATCTTCATTCCAAGTATCTCGAATGACGTGTTGTGTCTGATGGTAATGTCGAGATGGATAAGCAGACTTTGGAGAGCCTTCATCATCGTAGTCTTGCCATTACCGACACCACCACAGAGCATGATGCCAAACCTATTCGTTGGACAGGTGAACAACTCAGCAATCTTCCTGATATGTTCATGTAGTTCTGGTACATCTTCGTATGTTCTCCGTCGGAGTTCTATCTCCGCCTGGACAGCTGCTTCAATCCACTCGATTGCTTCAGTAGTTGACATAGGCAGTCTAACAGGCTCCCTTATAGTCTTCTGGCCTATTATCTGAGATTGGAGTTGGGCCAGCCTTGCTTTCGCATTTTCTTTCTTGTCCATAATTGTTATTTTTACAGTGATACTTAATCCAATTAAACACATAGTTACGGCAGTCATTCTCTTCCTTATGAGTAATCTTCCTTGAACGGAGGTCATCGAAGAACTCGTTTATCTTTCCCCTAAGGTTGTCACCACTAAGATTGAAGCCAACAGCAGTCAGACGCTTTGAAAGACCGCTCATCCATTCCGTGTCAGCAAGTAGCTTTTCCTGCAGTTCATCAAGAGTCAACTCTTTATTAGACTGAGAGGGAGAAGGAGTAGAAGACTCATCTTTCCTCACAGCATTTATTGTATCTTCTTCTTTTTTATTAGAAAGGGATAACGCTGGAGGCAATGTCTCGGTCACTTTCTGAGTCATCACGGGAGTCATCTTCTGAGTCAACGGCTGTGTCAACTCCTGTGATTGTTGGTCTTTCTCAGCAGAGTTCAAAAGAAGTGTATATAAGGCAGGTTTGCCCTTGCCGTCACCTTTATTATAGCTGATAAGACCTCGTCGCATCAAAGCTTCACGAGCCTTCATAACGTTCTGCTTACTGGTGCCGAGTCTAACCATCAACATCTGGGTACTTGCCTTAAAAGGCGACATCCAGTGCTGACGGTTTGCCTCATGCAACAGGCAGAAGTAGAGAGCTATCTCGCTCAACGAACACTGGTCGTACTCGTTCTTCAGCCAGAAACAGATAAGGTAGTCATAGATACTCATAGCTCGTTCATTTTACATCCACTCTCTTTGACCAGTTGTAGAGCCAGATCGGCATCGACGAGAATCTTACGGTTCACCTGCGTGATAGCATCATCAATGATACCGCTCTTCTTGATACGCTGGGCTGTAGATTTGCTGCACCCAAAAAGATTAGCGATACCTTGATAGCCCTGCACGTAACGCTTCTGAGAGGATGGTTGTGGACTCTCGACTGAGAGACTCTCCATGAAGACATGCTTTAGCATATACTCGTGGTCTTTACCTGTGAACTGCCAGAGGGGTTTCTCCAACAGTTCCTCATATTCCGGATCCTGCCCTGTATTTATAGCCTTACTAATGAGACTCAAGGGAGCAGGATTCACCATGCGTCCTGTAGCAACGTTGCCGAGGAGCATCTTGCCTACAGCCTCATATATAGAGGTATTGGCATCTTTTTCCTTTGCTATTTGGCCTTTTCGAATCATATTATACTTCCTATGAGGTTTATACTGAGCCAAACGGCATCAGCCGAATGGCGTTAACAACTCACTTGCATCTGCTCGAGTTCAAATGCAGTTGCAAATTTAGTCTTTTGGTTCTCTATGGTAGGGCGTATAAACAATATGCAATTAAACGAACCCTCTCTTAGAGTTTGTTAACAAAAAAAAGGACAAGATGACTTTTTAGGAGCCTCTTATCCTTATAAAATCAGTTTTGTATTATTTACCTCAATCTACTGAACGGAAAAATGGTAACCACCGTTTAATAACCTTATGAGCATGTTTCCATTTGGTACTATTATAGTCCTCATATTTCAGATAGTCATCTCCAAGAAGAGTCTTATCTACTTCTATAATTTCAGAGTATCTTGTCTGCGGTTTTCTCACGCCCTTAATATCCCTTTCAGGAAAAGCCATCTTGACAGCACGGTGGAAAGCTTTGTAATCGCGTACATTAATATGCCCTGTTACCTTCATTACATAGAAAAGATAGGCAAGGGAAACGGTTTCCTTCTCTTCATCGAGGAACTGGCAAATGAATTGCATCAACTGGTCTTTATCTCCAATACACATTTCTTCAATAGAACCAAAGTCTGCTCGTCGGCCCCCAGAGCCTTTCACTTTTTCCAAGGTCGAATTGATGGCCTCTGCAGTTTCTTCATCCTCCTCCTTACTTTGTGTTGCCCAGTCTGTCTTCGTGTCATAGCCGTGTGAAACACTTGTATTCACCAACTCTTTTGTAAGCATATCGCCTATTATTTGGCTGCGGGAATCCCAATTCTGGGAAATCATCAATGACGATAGCTTTTTCTGCACCCTCATCAGGCCGTGGTCAAAAATCATGAAATAGCTAAGTGCGTATGCAAGTTTATAGTGCTGCTTCTGTTTGGAAACCAGGTTCTGTATGAACTTTGGTACAGCAATTAAAGCTGCTGACAGTATAACAAACACCACCGTCAGCACACCTTCAGAATCGGGATTAATACCATCAAAACCAAAGAAGCCTTTGATTTTCCGAGGCATTTTCTTAAAAACGGCATCGGAAATCTGTTTGGAGAAAAGGACATCACCTTTTTGCAACTGAAGACTCTTCACGTCCTCATATTCTTTCACCTCTCCTGAAGCAATGTTCACGCTAAAGCAATGCCCCTCAAGGGCACATCTTTCAAGCATATCGCCATAAGTATCAATTATGCTACAAGAAGCATCTTCGCCACCATTGGTAACACATTGCCACAGTTCCTCCATCTCTTCAGGGATGTTCTCTGATACCACCATCAGGAGCTTCCTGAAAAAATCCATATTTGAATCTGACGTCCTCTCAAAGTTCCTGACAAACTTCTTGTAGGTGTTGGTATTTTGGACATACCAAGCATTTACTTTCTCTCGTATTGAAAGATTAATCTTGTTATCCATCTTGCAAATCTTTTGTATTCTTCTCTTGTTTATGCATTCTTACCTTTCTTTATGTTGTGTTCTTTTGCCAGCCGTACTTTCTCTGCTATGCGGTCAGCCTGTTCACTCACACCAACCTTGATATAGTTTTCGAACACCCTTTCACTCTGGTGTCCACTCATGGCCATCATTTCACGGGTATTGAAAATGCCCTGCTTGTAAAGGTTGGTTATACCGCTACGACGGGCAGTGTGAGTAGAAATCAGATCGTATTTAGGCATGATGACTTCACCGTGATTATTCCTTTCAAACAAAGGGGAACCGTTATGCTCCTGGGCATACTTCTTCAACTTACCGTATTGGCTACGCTCACTGTCATTCAGTTTCATACCCTTTGCAACTTTCTTACCCCATTTCACGAAATTGTCTTCACTCTGCTTCTGACGCATATCAATCTGCGTGACATATTTCTCAGCCAGTGAGGGAACATTTTCAGAGAGTTTCTTCAGAATCTGTTTCAGATGATGGTTCATCGTACGTTTGTCAACTGTCGGGAAGTGATAATTGTATTTGTCGCAAATCTCAAACATACGGTCATCGAGGATTGGAACTTCAACATAGGTACCAGTCTTCTGCTGGAACAGACTTATAATAGGGGTGCCATGTTCTGTTGTCTTGAAATTGTCACGAGTATAGGATCCATAGTCAGAAAAACGTTGGCAAGAGAAGTTCCCGAGCAAGAACAAGTCTCGAACTTCGTCATCTTTGCCAGTCAGTTGCATTTCGTACAGCGCATCAAGTTCCTCGTCAGTCAAATAGAGTTCGGCTTTCTTCTCGTTAGCCTTTACAGTTCTCTCTTTCCAGACTTTAAGGGAAACTGCATTAGCATTTATACCTTCCTCTGCTGCCAGATTGCACAGTTTCCTAAAGCAAGTAACGTATTTAGATATGGTCTTTGACATCATTCCTTTCTTTTCAAGGAAAGTATAGAACTTATCAGCAAAAGGTTTGGTGATTTCATCAAAGGTCATATCAGCAGGGGTGTATGCTTTTATGTACTTACCAAAGCATTCCCATACCACGATAGACGAGCGTTCATAATGCTCACCGTTGTGATGAAGAATGTCTTTGTTCTTGATACCGTCAAGGAAATACTCGTAAAAGCCGATGATAGATTTCATTTCCCTATTCTTCCGATCCTTCCTTTCTTTCCGTTCTTGCTCCTTTCGATCATAGACTTCCTTCATCACTATCTTCTCTACTGCAGCATTTAGCAGCATCGAGTTGAGGGCTGAATTTCCGTCCTCTACTTCATAATGCACGTCTTCGATGTCAATGCCGTTGGTTATAACGTCATTGATTGATGCCTCAATCAAGTCCAGTTTGTCAGACAATTCCTTACCATCTTTAGTCTGGCGGAAAGTCTCCCATATCTTAGCAGACTTGTTCACACGAATCCAAGTCTGGATATCCACGGGGATATTTGTACACACCAAAGCACGTATCATAGGAGTTCGCTTGCGTACCTCTATATATAGGTTAGCACGTCCCTTTGTTTCCTTTGTCCTCAGAAAGTACTTCTTTGCCATATCAACCTTGTTTTTGATTATCGAGTGCAAAGGTACAAAAAAGTTTTTAAATTGATGGAACATTGATGGAACATTTTTAGGCTTTTATGAATTTTTTTGAGTACATAAAAATTTGCGAATCTTCGCATCTTACTGATATACAGTGCGATATAGGTATTATTTAAAAGTCTTAGAAATTCATAATGACGGTTCGAGTCCGTCCGGGCACCCCAAAAGGAGACATCGCCGAAAGGCAATGTCTTTCTTTGTGAGAAGACCGAACAAAGACATCGCCGAAAGGCAATGTCTTTTTTTGTGAGAGGACGCGAACAAAGACATCGCCGAAAGGCAATGTCTTTTTTTGTGTATTTAAAAAAAAATGCTTACCTTTGCAATGTCATTGTCGAATATATTACGAACCATGAATAAAAAGAATTTCAGTTACTGCCTAATGGCGATTGTTTGCACATCTGTTATGACACTTTGCTCTTGCAGCAAAGATAAGGACATTGCACCAGTAGTTGACCCGTATAACGGTCGTGAGTACGTTGACCTCGGTCTGTCTGTGAAGTGGGCCACTTACAACATCGGTGCCACAAAACCAGAGGAATATGGCAACTACTTTGCATGGGGCGAGACGACGCCTAAGAGCGTTTTCAGCTGGGATAACTACAAGTTTACCGCCGATGGTGGCAAGACTCTTACGAAATACACCGGCACTGACAAGAGCATACTTGACAGAGAGGACGATGCTGCAGCTGCACTCTGGGGCGGCGAGTGGCGTATGCCTACCGCTGATGAGGTTAATGAATTGTTCAACAACACCACGGGCGAATGGATAAAAGAAGGCAATCCTGAGTTTGGCGGCGTGGCTGGCGTGAAGTTCACAAGCAACAAGCCTGGCTATACGGATAAATATGTTTTTCTCCCGGCTGCTGGCTGCCGTTTCGAGTCAGAGCTATATGGTGCAGGTGCAGTCTGTTACTATTGGACGTCATCACTTTACGATGTTGATGCACATCGCGCACACCGTTGCGTCGTGCGTGACACGCCGGAGGACCCAGTTCGCACCGATGGCCGCCCGGGCGGTCATGCCATCCGCCCCGTATGCCCTGCGGGCAAAGGCTCAGATGAAGAGGGGGGCAGTACGCCAGAGAAAGATAAGGATGTACCCACCTCGCACAACGGTTATGAATGCATCGACCTCGGCATACGCATCGACGGCAAGAAACTGCTCTTCGCCACCTGCAACGTAGGCGCGAGCAAACCGGAGGAATATGGCGACTACTTCGCCTGGGGAGCCACCGCCCCCTACTACACCGGCTACACCATGAACGGCACTTCCGTCACAGTCACCTCATGGAAAGAAGGTCTGAGCGACGGATACTCACAAGCCAACACACCGTTCTACAGCAGTGGTAGTGGCAGCGATGCCATCTACACCACCTACACCGCTGCAGGCGACGTTCTCAGCCTTGAGCACGATGCAGCCCATGCCACTATGGGTGGAGACTGGCGCATGCCTACCACCGAGGAGATGAGAGCATTGTATGACAACACCACCTCAAGCTGGACCATCGACTATAATGGTACAGGCATCAGCGGTCACATCTTCAAGGGTAAGGGTGATTATGCTGACAGAACCTTATTCCTGCCATGTGCAGGTCTCTTCACGGGAGTGACCCATAGCAACAACACCAACGGCTACTATTGGTCCAGCACGCTACAAAACATGTCGAACGGTTATAACATGGTTTTCACTCACGGCAGTGGCGTATCAATACAAAGTTACGAACCTCGTTATTTCGGCTTCTCCGTGCGCGCTGTCTTTACGATATCAAAATAAAGCGCCATCGACCCTTCATTAGTGAGTTCGGCCATCACCTTATCATACAAGCCGATTCTCTTATTTGAAAAATTGAGGATATTTTGCTTTTGCCTCTTCTACCTTATCGGCCACATACTTCTTGTCTGAACCATTAGCCTCTGTAAGGCATTGATTTATCAACGCACCAGTATCCTTGAGGTCCTCCTCGTAAATACCTTTGTCAGCATCTATCATCAAGGAACGTAAAAGATAATCGACAGCCTCTTTATGCTGACGTAATGCCTCTGCACGGCTATTGATGTCGCCCTTGGTATTCAGCTGCGAGTCTCTTCATAAACATCTGCTAATCTAAAGCGTCCAACAATATAAATGCTGCCCAATATTTGGGGGCATCCCATCCCTTCTCTTTATGAGAGCGAACAGTCCGTTTCGCGGCTTCCAATGCATCGTGCTTACGCTTGCCATCGCCTATCCAGTTCCTGTAGAACTCAGTCATTAACATACAAGTTGCCTCATCGTCAACATTCCAAAGTGACATGAGTATCGATTGAACTCCTGCTTTCTTAAATCCACGTTGAAGACCGAAAACTCCATCGCCAGTAATGACGCCTTGTCCTGTCTGACAGGCACTCAGAGCAACAATCTTAACATGATGTAAATCCAATGTCGATATTTCCTGAGCTGTCAATATCCCATCACCCACACCAGAATGTGTCGTTTCTCCATCTATCAGAGTTTGTGCGCCAGCCATTAACAAGCCCGAACGTGTCAATGCTTTATCTTCTGTATCTAGTTGGGGTATGTAGAATAATGAAGGGGCTTTATCGCTAACCTTTTCCGCATTATAGAAACCATGTGTAGAAATGTGGAGAATATCAATGGGCTTACCATTTAATGCTAAAACTGAAAGTTCAGTACCATCAGGCCCCGTAAGCAAATAGACGTTTACATGATTCTTTGCTGATTTAATAATGTTATTGATATCCTCTACCTCAGTCTTTGAGCCTGGTAAATATGGTATAGAAGACATAGCTGCGCGCACGTCACGGAGTGTGAATTTTGCTTCTTTACTCAATGATGCAGCAATGGTATATTGTTTGGCATCAAATTGCAATTTATCAACACTTGTCTCATAGTCTAATCCACCATAAACGACAGCAGACGACAGATCCTCTCTATTATAATCTGTAGGTATTAACTCTCGGGCTGAAGATATGCGAAATATGTTAAAATCATCAGAGATAAAACGTTGTCCATCTGGAGTCGGCAGTGATTCGATACCAATATTATAAAGGATGCCAGCAGGTGAGATATATACATTTTTAACTCCATTCATATATTGCATTAATGGTTGCCAACACACCATGGAAAACTCTTTGTTATAAACATTATCCGAGAGCTGGGCAACGGAGAACAGATGAATGAAACGGGGTGCTTTCCAATCAGAACGAAGCAACAAAGCGGCAATATGCTCTTTGTTATCGTCGAAAGACGTATAACTCATGTATTCTATGACCATATCCGTTGATTGGAGGTTGTTGCGCACTTGCTCCCATGTCAGATTAAGGCCCTTCGTAAAGTCTCCATACATCTTAGAATCTTCTACCAACTGCCTTTCTAATTGGTTCTTTCTCACTGTCAGATTTTGGGTAGATAAACCAGCAGCTTCTTGTTGTTGTATCGTTGTGCGAAGATTTTGCAGTTCTTCAAATTTCGCTTTAACATCTGCATTATCAGAACCAAGTAATTGTTGCCGCATTACACTCTCCGCAAAAAGGAAAGCCTGCTTGTAAAGCAGAGAATAATTGAAAGTGTACATAGCGAGGCTATCACTCTGGGTGAGAGCAGAAACATTAGAAATAATGTCATTAAACTCCTTTGTCCATGTTGATGTGTTTTGAAGAATGCTGTTATCTAACCTTGAAAGAGTAAATTTTAAAAGATCTTCCTTTTCCCTCGCTTCATTTTTCACAAGTGCTTCAGCCTTGTCTTTGATACCCTTCTTATATAATGCCCTGAAACGAGGCTTTTCTACAGAAGTGCTTGTGAGTCCTGACGTGAGCATAGTAAAAGTATCGAAGCGAAAAGATGCATTTACAAACATTTGAGTTGCCTTTTGAGCATCGAAGTTATCAACATCATCACACCATCGAAGTACCTCGTCGAAATTGTCCTTCTGGTCTTGATATATAGCCGAACGACAACACAAAGCTAAATACTCTACATAATTTTTATATCCAGGCAATTGGCTCATGAGAGACAGCACCTTCTGATTTTGAACAATCGCCTCATCAACCTTATTTTGTGCAATCATGCAAACTTCAAGATACTGTTCATACTTCACAATATAGCGAGGGTCAACGCCAGCAGGACGCAAGAAACTCAAAATCTGCCTTATAATTGTCTCTGCCTGCTGTGGTTGTTGCATGCCAAGAAATACAGAAGCTTTCTGTTCCATCACCTCTGCACGACCTAATGGTGTTGCATTATATGATGGGTGTTTTAGCATATAATCATCAACAAATTGTAATGACTTCTCGTCAGCACTGCCTGGCAAAGAGGCACGATTAGCAATACTCATAAATATGAATTTTTGTTCATCATCGTTAAAACGAGAATCGCTCAACCATCTTGTGCCATAATTCAGTAACCCCTCCATATCGTGTAAATATCCATAGCAATTAACAGCTCCTAAGACAGAGATTAGAAAATACGTTGCTCGCGCCTCTGGATGAGTAGCACAATACTCCATCATCTTATTGTATGTCTCTATAGCCTCTGAATACTGAGCATATTGACTTTGGCTTGTAGCTAATTGCATCATACTCACAATATTGTCGCCTTCAGCTGTTTTTGATTGCAGATCAATAGCAGACTGTAATTGATGGTTTTGGGTATAGGCCAGTGTTAACTGAGCTTCTGTGGCTTTATATTCCAGCGATTCTTTGCCATATAGCTTTTCTTGCAAAGCTAACAATTCTTTTAAAAAAGGTATTGCATTCACATCGGATGTGTCAAAAGTACCAACAATAAGTTTTAGTGACTCACAGTACTCCTTGCTTTCATCGCCGTGAGTAGTCTTGACCATTGTGGAATAATCCTTTGCTAATTGACGGGCAGCTAATGTATCTTTCTTATAAGCAGTCAAATCATATAGCATGCTTCCCACATCAGAAGAAGCTATTTCTTGACCTTTTGATTTCTTCAATTGATACATCTCTATTTTATATCCAAGTTCTTTTTCCTTTTCGGTAGTCATTTTGTAACTGTCTTGAGGATTTCTAAGAGAATAAAGATTACTATAATCCAAATAGAGACTTTGCAGGATTTTCATATATTCTTCACTGTCTTTTCCGTTTTTCATAATAACATACTCTTTCTTGAGTTCATGAAGCATGACGGATGTTTGCGGCTCTTTACAGAGTGAGCATTGTAACGCATAACTATCCAGTAATTTGATGTCAAGCGAATCAAGACCTGGGCTATTCTTCCTATAAACCTCCCATAGATTTGCATAGGCTTTCAACTTGTCCTCTTTCGGCATTTCCCTTTTGTATATAAGTTTTCCAACATACCATCTCAGTAACAATTCATAATCTCTGCCATCTAACAATCTATTGGCAGTTCTGATTTGGATTGCCTCATCACACAGTAGAAATTCCTTCTGGTATTTCCCTGCAGAGTTGGAAGCCTTTATAATACGTTGTTCCAATAAAGGAAGATAATGTTTGGTGTCTTTCCCAAAATAATTACGTCCCTCGTCAAGAAGAGAATCTACAACTATCACATCTTTACTTAAAAGTATTCTTTTATTATTAATTACCAAACACATCTTATCCATCACTCTCAATCTTACATCTTTATCCTTTGTCTGTCTAAAACATGCAAGATAGCCACTAAGAGCCTTAGATTGTGTAAAAGACTTCTTAGACCACTCATCAGCTTGAGTCTCAAGTTGAGTTAAATCCTGGGCTGTTGAAATCAAAGTTGAAATCAATAGCAAAAAGAAGATAATAGCTTTTTTCATAATTATAGTATTTTAATCCATTCCGTCAATAAGTATAAAAGGTGTCCAGTATTTGTTAAGCATCAACACTATCAAGTAACTTCGCCCGATAGTCCTTTGCCGCCGTGTCTTCGTAATCGTCTTCACGATAGTCGAAGCAGAATGCTCCTCCACAAAAGATTCTTTTATTCTGCATATTTATAGCTTCTTTCTCCGTGGATTATTCTCACTTTCATCTGCCTCTGCCCAAGGAGTGTCGTCCACACAGTTTGGCACATGTACCCATTCACCGTTTATCAGGTAAGTTCGTCTGTCTTGATCTGTTTGCACAGAACTACTTACTGATTTCTTTTCTTTCTTCTTGAAAAACCTAAATATACTCATACCATTTCCAATGTTGAAACAATTTTCTTTAGCATTTCTCTGTTTGACTCCTCAACACGAGACCTATCATATTTCGGCGGTAAAGTTACACAAAAAATACGACATTACATCATTAAATATGAAAAAAAGTGATAAAAAGACGAATTTAGTTACTTCTTATGCCGAAATGCAAGCATTTCTCCTTTGTCTTTTTGCAGAGTAGTCCGAACAAATATAGTCACCCCCTCATTTTTTGAGGTAAGCATGCTTACAATGCCGATGTACAGGGCGTTTCGGCGATGAGGGGGACAGGCATTATCCGTCACATTACCCCCTCATGACCCTCTCATATCAAGTAAACCCCACTTTGACTTTCAGAAAAGCCTGTAAGGCGCCATCTTTCTAATTGAAAAATCGACGAGGGGGATTGTGCATAAAAATGGTAAGCGTATCCGCTCTGACGCCTTGCAGGCTTTTCTGAAAGTGCTTACTTTTGCATATTCATTTTTTTATCTGATTATGCAATATGAGTTACAGTGTATTAAGTTCCCGCAATGAAAAGGTTTGGGATGACTATTTGTCAGAACTGGCGCTGAATCCCAGTTGGCGTACATAGTTATGAAAATTGGATGAGCCGCAAAGGCTACAGTGCCCGTGAGGCCAAGGCCCGTGCTGCAAGTTTGCAGCCGGAGCCGCTAAGGAGGGAGTCCATGGCACCTGAAGAATCATTTGTTCCTGTGGTTGTTCGTGAAGGCTTCCGTCCGGAGTCGAATCCCGGCGATATCCTCACGGGTATCAGCCTGACGCTTCCAGACGGGACGGCGATCAGCATCCGCCGTGGCAGTGCGGAGGCTGTCGTCTCGTTTCTCAGACTTTATTCGGGGGAGGGCTCGCCATGTTCGGATTAGAGGATAGCCGCAGGTACTACGTCTGCCAGCGCTATGTGCGGATGAACACGGGCATCAACGGACTGTCCAAGATTGTGAGTAACGAGCTGAACCGTCCGCTCCTGAACGGCGATGTCTTTATCTTCTTCGGCAAGAACCGCCAGACGGTGACGGTTTTCTGCTTTACCAGAAGCGGCTGGAGAGAGGGACCTTCGAACTACCCCGTTTCAGACCCGGCCTGAAGGCTGCAGAGATGCCCTACAGGACGCTTTCTGCCATCATGCGGGGCGTGAGCCTCAAGAGCGTGAGATACCGTAGTAGGTTAAGAATAGGCAAGTCTTGTATTTTACAACCTGCTGATTATCAATAAAATAAATCAAAAATAACCTGTTTTTTATTTGGTGGTCTCGTCTTTGCCAACGACCGTCTCGGGGAGGCCAACCGCAAGGTGGATGAGCTTCTCCGGAAGGTGTCATCGCTGGAGGAGCTGCTCGTGCTGAAGAACCAGGAGGAGCAGAAGCAGCGCAATGTCATCAGGGGCCTGGCGAAGATACAGCAGAACAAGTCTGAGAAGCAGACTCCGCCAGCCGCATCTGATTCGGAAGCTGCGCCGCGGACAGAGCCGAAGCCAAGGGCGAAGACCAACTACGGGGCCAGGCGCAAAGACCACTATGAGGTA
>CACYKX010000016.1 GCA_902775075.1 uncultured Prevotellaceae bacterium
CGGATGATCGACATTCTCAAAATGAATCAACCAATAATGGTCGGCTCGTTTGGGCTGTTTGTGAATGATGGAATACATCAATTTGTCTTCTACCATATCCTTTTTACTGGTTTGACGGATGTATATCAGATTCGTAGCATATTTAGGAATTGACTCGTCATTCTTTATATCTGAAAGTATCGGATAATATTGTTGGAGATTACTAAATTTCAGATATTTTCTTCGAATGATTCGGGCTCGGTTCCAGATATACATCACGAAACAGAAGATAAGCGAGAGCATCAACGTAAACCAACCGCCATTCAAAAACTTGGATACATTTGCCAACAAAAAAAGTCCTTCTATGGACAGATAGCATAGGAGGAAACTCGCAATGATCCACCGTTTATAATGTCTCTGATGCATATAACTGGTAAGCATCAAGGTCGTGGTAAGCATGGTGATGGTAATAGCCAGTCCGTAGGCCGCCTCCATATGGGAAGAAGTCTGGAAGATGAGAACCGTGATGATGCAAAGTACATAGAGTAAACCATTGATTGCCGGAATGTATATCTGTCCCTTGTCTGCGGTGGGATACTTGAACTTTAGCAACGGCCAGAAATCCAGATGGACGGCTTCGCTGAATATCGTAAAGCAACCACTTATCAAAGCTTGACTGGCGATGATGGCAGCTCCCGTCGCCATGATGATTCCTATCATCAACAACCAGCGTGGCATCATGGCATAGAATGGGTTGAGAGACTGATGAAACATTTCCTGATTTAGGATGATATATGCGCCTTGTCCCATGTAGTTGAAAACAAGCATCAACTTTACGAAGAACCAGCCAATGGTGATATTCTTTCTTCCACAATGTCCGAGATCGGAATAAAGTGCTTCGGCCCCCGTCGTACAGAGGAATACGGCTCCCAAAATCAGAAACCAATATGGGCTCTGAATAAGCAACCTAATGGCATAATATGGATTCAAAGCTTTGATGACCAATGGATAATGAACGACATGGACGATACCAAGCAATCCAAGCATCAAGAACCAAACAAGCATGAACGGTCCGAAGTAACGACCGATAAAACTCGTACCAAAGCGTTGGATAAAAAATACGACGGAAAGAATTCCGATGACAATTGGCATGACAGGAATTTCTGCGGAATATACGTGAAGTCCCTCTATAGCTGATGTAATCGTGATAGCAGGTGTGATAACTCCATCTGCTATCAACGTACAGGCTCCGATAATGGCAAGAAGAAAGAACCATCGTTTACCTCGTTTCCTAATCAAGGTATAGAGAGCCAGTATGCCACCTTCCCCTTTATTATCTGCCCTGAGCGCTACGCCAACATACTTTACCGTTGTCTGAAGGGTCAGCGTCCAAAATATACAAGAGACAGCTCCTAAGATGTAATCCGCATCAAAATGGGGATTGGCATGAAGAAGCGTCTTCATCACGTACAAAGGTGATGTTCCTATATCACCAAAAACTATACCTATTGCAATCAATACACCTAAAAGTGATAATCGCTTATGACTGGAATTATCTGTAGCCATAATCTAAAAATCTCATTGACGGCACAAAAGTAAACTTTATTATGGAAGATAAATAATTTATGGATATAAATTAAGGTTTATTGGCATTTAATATATGGATATCGACAAAAATATCCCCAAAGATTTGCGGATGCAACTATTTTTAGCTACATTTGCAGCTAAAAGAATCATGCATAGGCCTCATCCTACAAACATCAGAAAGATAAAGGTTATAGGCATGACACTTTAATTAATTATTTTCAGGATGGAAGAAATTGAATATCATCACTCATTCCCTATTCAGTTGAGATTTACTGATGCTGACCAGTTCGGACATATTAACAATACTGCTTATTTTCAATATTACGATACAGCAAAGATTGATTATATCCGGAAGGTATGTGGCATACCTAATGGAAAATATGCGATTTTTGCCGTACACGTGGAGGCGGACTTCCGCGCACAGGTGTTCAGTACCGACCACGTAGAGGTGGAAACAGCTATCGCTGAGGTGGGAACCAAGAGTTTTACCCTACTCCAACGACTCATCGACTCCAAGACGCATGAAGTGAAATGTGTAGGCAAAACCATCATGGTGGCTTTCGACTTGGAAAAGAACACATCGATACCAATGCGTGAGGAATGGGTTGAGGCCATTTGTAAATATGAAGGACGCGATGTACGCAGAAAAAAGTAGCAGTTTCTGTTAGACTTTAGATTATGATATATCCAGAAAATTTCGAGTCGAAAATCGGCTTTACTACAATACGTAAGATTCTGAAAGAGTTTTGTCTTTCGGGATTAGGACAGTCTCTTGCCCAGGAAATTTCTTTTTCTAATAAAGCAAGTGAGGTAAACGAATGGCAATCGCAAGTGCGCGAGTTCCGTCGTCTTCTGATGGAACGCGAAGATTGGCCTATGAGCGACTTCTTTGATGTAAGGGAGGCTGTGACAAGAGCAAGGATGCAGGGTGTACACCTTGAAGAGGAGGAGTTATTCCATATCGCCAGATCGCTCATCACCATTCAATGTATGGTTGATATCTTAACCCGTGAAGAGGATACCTCTGAGACGAAAGGAGAAAAAGGTATGGATGCTTGGGGTAAAAATCATACTTATCCTGCACTATACCGACTTACTGACGGCGTAGCCACTTTCCCAAAGATTATTAATAGAATACAACAAGTTATAGATAAATTCGGACATATCCGCGACAATGCGACGCCAGAACTGTTGAGGATCAGGCGTGAGCTTTCCCGTATGGAGGGTTCGGTATCAAGAACGCTATATAGTATCTTGCGAACAGCACAGTCGGAAGGTGTCGTCGACAAAGATGTGGCTCCGACATTGCGTGATGGTAGACTTGTAATACCTGTATTACCGGGACTGAAAAGAAAAATTTCGGGTATCATACATGATGAGTCGGCTACAGGAAAGACTGTCTTCGTGGAACCTACTGAGGTGGTAGAGGCTAATAATAAGATTCGTGAACTGGAAAGTGAGGAGAGACACGAAGTAATTCGTATCCTTACCGAGGTGACCAATCAAATTCGTCCCGTAGTACGCGAGATGTTGGATAGCTATCATTTTTTAGCTACAATAGACTTAATAGGTGCTAAGGCCAAACTGGCTGATAAGTTTCAGGCTTTTGAACCTAAGGTGAGTCCTACCCCAGTAATCGATTGGATTAGAGCAAGACATCCATTATTGGAGCAACGATTGGCAACTTCTACCGACCATTCTTCATATGAGTCTACCAAGATTGTTCCACTAGAAATCACTCTTACAACAGAGAAGCACATTTTATTAATTTCTGGTCCTAATGCTGGTGGAAAATCAGTATGTCTGAAAACTGTCGGATTATTACAATATATGTTGCAATGTGGTTTACCTATCCCTATCGATTCCAACTCAAAATGTGGTTGTTTCGATGACATCATGATAGATATCGGCGATGAACAGTCTTTGGAGAATGACTTATCTACCTATTCTTCACACCTTCTGAATATGAAGAATATGATGAAACAGGCTAATCATCGTACTCTGATTCTCATTGATGAGTTTGGTACTGGTACAGAGCCACAGATTGGTGGAGCCATCGCAGAGTCTGTATTGGGACAGTTCTGCAAGAAAGGCGCATGGGGTGTCATCACGACCCACTACCAAAACTTGAAACATTTCGCTGAAGACCACCTTGGTGTAGTCAACGGAGCCATGTTATACGACAGACACGAAATGCGCCCGTTGTTCCAACTGGCTATTGGGCGACCGGGAAGTTCGTTTGCAATCGAAATAGCGCGCAAGATAGGACTCCCTGAAGAGGTTATCGCTGAAGCCAGTGAAATCGTCGGAAGCGATTATATCCAAAGTGATAAATATCTACAGGATATCGTACGCGATAAACGATATTGGGAGAACAAGCGACAGAATATCCATCAGCGAGAGAAAAAGCTTGAGCAAACGATGACCAAATATGCTACTGGTCTCGAAGAGGTGGAAAAGGAGCGAAAAGAGATCTTACGTAAGGCTAAGGAGGAAGCTCAGCAGATTCTAAAGGAAAGCAATAAGCGCATAGAAAACGCTATTCGAGAAATTCGTGAGAAGGATGCTGAGAAAGAAGAGACCAAACGCATCAGACAACAGTTGAAGGAGTTTGAAAATGAGATAAACGAAATTGATGCCAAAGCTAAGGATGATGCTATTTCCAAGAAGATCGAACAAATCAAGAATCGTAAGGAGCGACACGAACAAAATAAGAAGAATAAGGCAGAAAGAGAACAGAAGGCTGCCGAAAAGTTACGCAATGCCGTAAACAAAAAAGCGGAATCGGACAAGAATAAGCCTTTACAGAAGGGTGACAAAGTAAAGATGCGCGGCGCAAGTGCGATTGGTATCATCGAAGATATTGACAGCAAAATGGCAATGGTAATCTTTGGAGAGATGCGTACAAAGGTGAAAATAGACCGACTGATTGCTATCTCTGACACCGAGACTATTGCTGCTGACAGCAAACCACAAACCAAGGCGGAGCAAATGGCCGATCGCATCACGAACTATGGCATCTCCAAAGAAACTAGAAAGACTATCGACAGCAGAAAAAAGAACTTCCATCAAGACTTAGATGTTCGCGGACTACGTGGCGATGAAGCGCTAAATGCTGTACAATATTTTATCGACGACGCCATCCTCATGGGTATGCAACGCGTAAGGATCTTACACGGAAAGGGTAACGGAATCCTACGACAACTCATACGTCAGTATTTATCTACCGTACCGAATGTCGTAGGATATCAAGATGAACATGTACAATTTGGTGGCGCTGGCATTACCGTTGTTGACTTCTAGAAGTTGAGCGTACAAAGGAGCCAACGTCTCCAATAATCTTTCATACCGTTTATCTTTTTGCCTCTCTTGATGATATCATAAAGTACCTTTCCTCGTCTTTCATCAGGAGGCAAAACGACATACTGAGGGTCGAGGCCAAACTTTTCGATCTCTATCCATACTACAGCTTGGGCAAGTTTCTTCATGCCCAATTTCTTTAGGACAGAAGCAGCCTCCTCTCTCTCTTTACGCGTAGATACTCGAAGGAGATAATAATAATCTATGAGTCGTCGAAGTCCTAGTCCTATGTCTTTAATGCTTTTGAAGATATGGCATATCTGATAGACCATACAGAAATCATTGGTAGGTTTACCAAAGATGGCACCATTCGGCAAATGTACAATATTTCCGAACTGACGAGGTGCCTGACTACGAAAATACTTCTGCATACGCGCATTATAGAACGGATTTTTGAAATTGGTAGGACGATGGTGTATATCAACAAGTATTTCTCCGACAATCTGTTTGGCTACATGCGTAGAATCAACAGAAATATTATTGGTGAACTTCTCGCAATATTTTCTAATTTCCTCAATATTGTGCCTGCGCTCCGAAGCAGTTTGGAAATCTGCCATACCCTCTTTCTGCAACCATACATCTATATCACCGGGCATACGAAGCGACCAGTCTGGATAGTTCATCGCTGTACCTTGTCCTTTCAAGATAACAGCACGGAAACCATGCTGACGGATATTCTGATAAATGACACGTGTTGTTCCATCGGCAGAATGAGAATAATTTCGAATACCTTCCACCACTTCTTTCCATGTCTGTAATACTTCCACGGAAGGACCATCAGGATTATTCTTTCCTAATTTTTCTATACCTTGCCACACAACTCCGGCAATGCGCATCGCACGAGAAAAATGAAGAAGACCTTCCCAATCATAATCTACTAAATTTGGTACTTGAGTATCCTTAGGATCTAAACTAAATCTCAAAAATTCTATATATCTATCAAAATCTCTTGTCATAAAGGTTACTTTTAACGTGTTTTATGTGTTCTTTCATCAGCAAAATTAACAATTCTCCCAAAAACGACCAAATATAATTCATATTTTTATTCCCATAAAAAAGAATTTATCATCAATCATATTTATACGAAAAAATAATCAAAGAAAAATTTGGTAGTTAGAAAAAAACTTTGTACTTTTGCACTCGCTTTAGAAATAAAGACGACGGGCAAGTCTCTTACGGCCAGCTCCCTCGGAATCCCCCAGGATGGGAACATAGCAAGGGTACTTGGTTGTAGCGGCGCGATAAGAACCGCTTGCCCACCCGCCTCTTTAGCTCAGTTGGCCAGAGCACGTGATTTGTAATCTCGGGGTCGTTGGTTCGAATCCGACAAGAGGCTCAAGAAGTTCACACTATCCAGTGTGGACTTTTTTGTTTTTTATACCTTTACATGATTAGATTAATAAGAAATTTGTTATCTTTGCAGAAAATTTTATTATGATATTGAACAATACTGAAATGAAACAACTGGCAGGCTTTGCAAGACAGTTTGGTGCCTTTACAGGACTAACCTGGATTGTCAGTTTCCTGTTAGGAGTATACGGAATTGGTAGTGGTCTGATGCAACTTGCAGGCGTTGCCGTTGGTTTATTCTCACTATATGCTATTATTATATATGTGAAATACTTCCGCACACAGGTCATCGAGCATCCAATGAACTTCAGTTCTATTTACGGATACGTCACACTGATTTTCTTTTATGGTTCACTGTTGATGGCGGCTGGAGTATGGGGATATTTTGCATTCTTTGACCATGGTCAACTGATCACGTCGTTCATCGATTTCATTTCCTTACCACAAAACACCAAGGCTCTTGCAGACTCAGGAATCTCGGCCAAGGAATTCATCGATGTGTATTCACAAGCCTTTGCACAGCATGGTCCGCTCGATTTCGCCATCGAAATTATGTCTACCAATATCATCATAGGCATCCTTTTCGGTATTCCTGTAGCACTTTGGTTTAGAAACAGATAATAGAAAGTATAAAATATTAAGATATGGATATATCAGTTGTAGTGCCTTTGTTTAACGAGGCTGAATCTCTTCCTGAACTCCACGCATGGATAACCCGCGTGATGGAGAATAATCATTTTACCTATGAGATATTATTCATCAATGATGGTTCTACTGATAACAGTTGGCAGATCATTGAAGAATTAGCTAAAAAGGATGAACATGTACATGGCATCAAATTTCGCAGAAACTATGGTAAGAGTCCTGCCCTATATTGTGGATTCGAAGCTGTACAGGGTGATGTGGTCATTACCATGGATGCAGACCTTCAGGATTCTCCTGATGAAATTCCAGGTCTGTACAAAATGATTACCGAGGAAGGATATGACTTGGTTTCTGGTTATAAACAGAAGAGATATGATCCACTGACAAAGACGATCCCAACAAAACTCTTTAATGCCACAGCCCGAAAAGTTTCTGGCGTACATAACTTGCACGACTTCAACTGTGGACTGAAGGCATATAAGCGCGATGTAGTAAAGAATATCGAGGTTTATGGTGAGATGCATCGCTATATTCCTTATCTTGCCAAGAATGCCGGTTTCGACAAAATTGGTGAGAAGATCGTACATCACCAAGCTCGCAAATATGGTGTTTCAAAGTTCGGTATCAACCGTTTCTTCAATGGTTATCTCGACTTAATTACACTATGGTTCCTGACTAACTTCGGTAAGAAACCTATGCACGTATTCGGTCTACTGGGTAGTTTTGTATTCTTCATTGGTTTCATTGCTCTCTGCGCACTAGGCATCAATAAGATGATAGATCTCTCAGATGGTATCTATGGTAATTTGGTTACTGATTCACCATACTTCTATATCGCCCTTACTGCAATGATGCTTGGAAGTCAATTCTTCCTCGCTGGATTTATCGGCGATTTGCTTTCACGCCAGAATCCTAATCGCAACGATTATCAGATAGAAAAAAGACTATGAGAAAATTCCTAGGTTTTATCATTGCTATGTTAGCTCTTGTGGGATGTTCTACACTGGACTGTCCTCTGAACAATAGTGTTTATACCTATTATAAGGTAATGAGCGACTCTACTGTAGATACCCTGAGTGTCATCAGTTTCAGACATACAGACAATGAGGGGATGCTACTAAACAAACTTGCGGCACCAGACTCTCTGCAATTGCCAATAAGCTATACTGGAGACAAAGACATATTATACTTTGTAAGCAAGATGAAATCGGGTACAGAGATGATAGATACCGTTGTTATAACGAAAAGTAACTTCGATCATTTTGAATCGGTTGATTGCAGTCCTAGCGTTTTCCATAAACTCATTGACGTGACAACAACGCATCATGCCATCGACTCAATTGTGATAAATCATAGAGACGTAGATTATGATTACAGCAAAAAACATTTTAGCATCTATTTCCGTCACTTGCACTAGTCTTCTACTGACGATCGGTATGCCTGCAAATGCTCAGGAGAAAAAAAACGAGCAAACAAACAATGCAGAGAAGGTGAAAGTGATACAGCATATAGCTATCTCAGCAGACCTTATCGGACCTATACAGATGGCTGTAAGCGACTATGGTCAATATGAAGCACAGGCAAGATTCGATATCAAGGATAAATTCTATCCTGTCATCGAATTAGGTATCGGTAAGGCTGATGCTACTGATGAGTCGACACAAATTAGATATAAAACGGCAGCGCCATATGGAAGAATCGGTTGTGACTGGAACTTACTAAAAGACAAGCATGATATTTATCGTTTGTTTGCAGGTTTCAGATATGCCTTTACATCGTATAAGTTTGATGTAAGTCAACCTCATCTTGTAGACCCTGTATGGGGTGATGATGTAGCATTTGGAGCAGAGAACGTTAAGGCCAATCAACATTGGCTGGAAGCAGTCGGAGGAGTCGACGTAAAAATTTGGGGACCAATCCGATTGGGTTGGAGCCTTAGATATAAAAAGAGAATCGCTCATCAAGACGGAAGTCTCGGCAAGACATGGTATGTACCAGGATTCGGCAAGACAAGCGATTCACAGATTGGTGGAACTTTCAATTTTATCATAGAATTATGAAAAATAAAAAACTACTCTTTCAGATTCCATTTCTCTTGATCCTCATCTTTGGATCTATTTGGATTATTCGTTCGCAGCAAAACACCGTTTTCCAACAGAATCAAGGATTCGTTTTCGGTACTATATATCATATCACTTATCAGAGTGATGAGGATCTCCAAACTGGTATCGAAGCGGAATTAAAGAAAGTGGACAACGAATTTTCAATGTTCAATAAACAAAGTACGGTATCAAAGATCAATCGTGGTGATAAGCCAGAACTCTCTGATATGTTCTGTGAACTTTGGAATTTGTCTTCTCGCATCAACAAGGATACCAATGGTGCCTTTGATGTTACCGTAGCTCCACTCGTCAACGCATGGGGATTTGGATTCAAGAGTGGCCAAATGCCAGATAAGGCTCAGGTAGATAGTCTGAAGCAATACATCGGCATGGATAAGTTAAAACTAGTAAATGTTGGAGGCAAACGTTATATCGAGAAAGCCAACAAAAATATTATGGTAGACTTTAGTGCTATCGCCAAAGGATTCGGTAGTGATGTCGTAGCACGATACCTTGAATCTAAAGGTATCCAGAACTTCATGATCGAAATTGGCGGCGAGGTCGTCACCAAAGGTATGTCACCAAAGAGATTACCATGGAAAATTGGTGTAACCAAACCAAGTGATGACAAGATGCAGGCTAACAATGAAATACAGACAATACTAAACGTTACCGACAAGGCAATGGCAACAAGTGGTAACTATCGTAACTTCTACTATAAGAATGGTAAGAAGTATGCACACACTATCGACCCTAAAAGTGGATATCCAGTACAGCATAGTCTACTCTCTTCAACAGTACTGGCCAAAACTTGTGCTGAAGCTGATGCCTATGCCACTTCTTTCATGGTGATGGGTATTGATAAGGCAGAAAAGATCATAGATAGGCACAATGACCTCATGGGCTATCTTATCTATGATGACAACGGCAAGAACAAAGTCTGGTACTCTAAGAACCTAAAGAAGAACGTTGAAGAATAATCAGTCATGGAGTTGCAGATATACAACAAATTGCTTGAACTGCCACTCTTCCAAGGACTCAGCAGAGTTGATATGACGGAAATCCTGGCACGTACAAAATTCGGATTCGAGAAAATAGAAGCCGATAAAGAAGTTGTACGCGCCGGAGAAGAATGTCATCGATTGTTTTTTCTGTTGAATGGTACACTCGAGATAGAAAATATATCCGACGACCATAATTACCGCATTATAGAAAGCACAACAGGACCGGAAGTCTTGCAACCTGAGCGTATCTTCGGACTCAGACAAAGATATACCAAGACCTATCGTACAAAGGAAGACTGTAACTTTGTATGGTTAATGAAATCTGAAGTTTTAAAATTAATGGCCAATTACGAAATCTTCAGATTAAATCTCCTCAATATCATATCTACTTTCGGGCAACGCTCTGCCGACTGGGTATGGAGACATTCCCCTCAAGATGTCAAAGGACATATCATCAGATGGATTGCAGGACATGTCAGTGACCCCATAGGAGAAAAAGTTGTATACATTAAGATGCGCCAACTGGCACAGGAAGTAAACGATAGCAGACTAGACGTGAGCAAAGCGCTCAACGAAATGGAAAGTGAGGGCCTGATAAAACTTCTCAGAGGGAGATTTATAGTTCCAGAGATGAGGATGCTAATCAACGGGAACCAGACTATTTCTAATAAATCTTGATATCTGTAATAATCTGTGCCCCTACAGATTGGTTTAGAGCACTAACAAATGCTGAACGACGAAAACTTAATTCCTCACGTACAGCAGGACTTAGAATTTTAACAAAGAGTATTTGATTCTTGATAAATTTATTCCCTGTATAACGTGCATATACAGGGCCGACAACCTTTTCCCAGTTGTCTACCAATCGTTTCTGGAGAAGGGGTGTCTCCAAACCAGACTGACGAATAGCTTTCGCCAAAATATCGGCTAAATTTTCAGGATGTCGCTTAAACATTTTCTATTGGAACTTGAAAAATAGTATGCGGAAGATGACTATGCTGTAATATTTGATCGAGATGATCGCGATTGGTATCAGTAATGAAAATCTGACCAAACCTACTACTACTTACCAACTTGACAATACGTTCTACCCTACAGGCATCTAACTTATCAAATATATCATCAAGCAATAACAATGGAGTACTCTGACTTGATGTACGACGAAGAAAATCAAACTGAGCCAACTTCAAAGCCAACACAAAAGTCTTATTCTGTCCTTGACTGCCCTCACGTTTCATCTGGTAACCGTCCAACAACATCTCCAAGTCATCACGATGAACACCATGAAGAGAATAGCCAACGGCACGGTCTTTGAAACGATCGCGACGAATAACATCCAACAAGTCACCACGCTGCCCATGAGAGACATACTTCAGCGACACCTGTTCAGAATTACCAGAGATATGATCATAGATATCTTGGAATACAGGGACCAGTTCCTCAACAAACGCACTACGTTTCTGATAGATCAAAGTTCCATGTCGAGCCATCTCTTCTTCCCATATATCAAGCAAAGAGGCATCAGGTTCATCTTCCATCTTCAAAAGTGCATTACGCTGCTGCAATGCCTTGTTATAGCCGGTCAAAGCTTCTATATAACTATGGTCATACTGAGAGATGACAACATCCATCAACTTACGACGATCTTCACTACCACCTTCTATCAGCACAGTATCTGATGGAGAAACAAATACCAATGGTATCAAGCCAATATGCTGGGACAAGCGTTTATATTCTTTCTTGTCACGCTTAAAATGCTTTTTGGTACCACGCTTCATTCCACAATAGATATTTAGTTCCTCACCATTTTCATTCTCATAGGTGCCATCCAATACAAAGAAATCCTGATCATGGGTGATGACCTGTGAGTCTATAGGATTGAATGCACTACGGCAAAAAGATAAATAATAGACAGCATCGAGCAGATTCGTCTTACCTACTCCGTTCTGTCCGATAAAGCAGTTGATCTTCGGTGACAACTCTAAATCGGCAGTACGAATATTTTTATAATTGATTATCGAAAGTTTCTTTAATATCATCCTATGAGTATTTCATTCATGCTCAAATCATTCTCGTCCACAGGAACAGAATCGACCAATTGGAAATCAAAGGCGACTCCTATCTTATAAGCCTGAGGTATCTTGCGAAGAAATCGATCGTAATAGCCACGTCCACGCCCTATACGGTGTCCTTTTCTATCAAAGGCTACTCCCGGTACTATGACTAAATCAATGTCCTCGAGTGCGGTATAGGGATTTCCCTGAGGTTCTTCTATCTGATATTTGCCCTGACGGAGCAAACATTCCCGACCGGTATATTCTCTAATCTCAAAATTTGTATCATCAACAACGACAGGCAGTAAGATGCGATGCCCCTCAGCAAGCAGTCGGTCCACCAATTGATGCGTATCCACTTCATCTTCCATCGAGAGATAAGCGAGGATAGTATGCGACAAAGTTACCTTCGGATGAGAAAGTAACTTGTCGACAATCGGACGTGAACATTGACGAAGTTCGTCTGATGAAAACTCAGCCTTCAGTCCACGAATAGTTTTACGCAATGATCTTTTATCCATCTACTACCCTTCTGTATCTACTTCACTTTTTTTGAGATTTCACAGCAGACTTTTTCTTTTTGGCAGGCGTTGTCAACTTAGGGAATGAGGAGTCCGTTGCAAAGACCTGTTGAGCCTTTCTGATAACAGGGTCTTCCAAGTTAAGATACTGATTCCATGCATTCTCATCAAGCATATTATAGATAATACGACTATTGATATAACGATCGAGAAGATGATAACTCTTCTGAATCAACAAATTACGACGCTTGAGTCCACGCTGTTCCGCATAAGAAGCAAATTGATCAACCAATCCCTGTTTCTCCAGATAATCACTCAATTCCATCATCTCACTGAAGTTATTCAACTTAGGGCGATTATTATCTGTATAAGTAAATGCATATTGCAGTATCAAGCCACTCATCGCAGCCTGCTTGTAGTAAGAAGTAACATCACTAGTATCCTCTGGTACAAAGATATCAGGTGTGATACCACCACCGCCATATACCACACGACCAATACTTGTATGATAAGCTGGGCCCCTATGCTTGATGCTATCTTGTGAGAAGAACTCACCATGCTGATAGCGATTCAATAAGTCTTGAGCATAATCCTGTTCATCTCCAGGTTCATACGGTTTCTGAATACAACGTCCTGAAGGTGTATAATAACGCGCCACCGTAAGTCGGATTAAAGAGCCGTCAGGGAATTGAATCTGCTGCTGTACCAAGCCCTTACCGAACGAACGACGACCGATAATCGTTGCACGATCATTATCTTGCATCGCACCAGCAAAGATTTCTGCAGCCGAAGCAGAACCCTCATTGATAAGCACAACCAATGGTAGTTTCTGATAACTACCGTTACCATCACTTTGATAATCCTTGCGAGGACTCTTACGTCCCTGAGTATAAACGATAAGTTTATTCTTTGGCAAGAACTCATTTGCTATTTGCACAGCACTCTGAAGATATCCACCCGTATTATCGCGAAGATCTATGATAAGATTCTTGAAGCCACTCTCCGATAACTTAGCCAATGCGACCAAAAGTTCAGGATAAGTGGTCTCACCGAAATTCTTGATACGAATATATCCAGTATTATCATCAAGCATATAAGTTGAAGAAATACTTTTCTGAGGTATCTCGCCACGTGTCACCTCGAAAGTCTTAACACCCTTCGAACCATAACGAACGACCCCAATCTTAACTTTTGTATCCTTCGGACCTTTCAGGCGCTTCATCGCCTCCGAATTCGTAACCACCTTACCAACGAAAGGTTTCCCGTCTATTGCAACGATCTTATCACCAGCAAGAATGCCAGCCCTTTCAGAAGGACCATTATCTATAACATTCTGCACATGAATCGTATCCTCACGAATCGTAAATTCGATTCCGACACCCGAGAAAGAACCCTTTAGGTCATCCTCTGCGGCCTGTACATCCTTAGCAGGAATATAGGTAGAATGTGGATCCAAATCAGATAAGATCTGCGGAATAGCCAAATCTACCAAAGAGTCTACATTCACTTCATCAACATACTGATCATCGATGATATGCAAAAGATTATTCAAGCGATTAGAGCCCGAATTGATTATACTCAGTCGATTTCCTGAGAAATGACTTGTGAAGAAAGAACCAATGATGATACCGGCAATGACACAGATTGCCATAATCATCGGTGTCCATCTATTTGTCTTGATCTTCTCCATTTTTTATTTCCTTATATACGACTTCTATTCCGGCACGCTTCAACAAGTCAATACCATCGGTCAGTCTATATTTTTCACCATAAACAACACGGCGTATACCCGCTTGGATAATCAGTTTGGCACATTCGATACAAGGCGACGCCGTAACATACAACGTACTACCATCCGAATTGTTGCCACTACGAGCCAACTTGGTAATTGCATTAGCTTCCGCATGCAAGACATACGGTTTGGTAATTCCATTGGCATCTTCGCACACATTTTCAAAACCACTCGGAGTACCGTTATATCCATCCGAGATAATCATCTTGTCTTTCACAACAAGAGCACCCACCTGACGACGCTTACAATAACTGTTCTCCGCCCAGATACGTGCCATACGAAGATAGCGCTCGTCTAATTTTTCCTGTTTATCCATGATTTATTTCTTTATGCCATCACGCTCAAGTAAAGCATCAATCGTCGGTTCGCCTCCACGGAATCTTTTATACAAGATCATCGGATGCTCTGTACCGCCCCTACTTAACACTTCACGACGCCAGCGTGTTGCTGTAGTCTTATCAAATATACCAGCCTTCTTGAATACGCTAAACGCGTCAGCATCAAGGACCTCGGCCCATTTGTAGCTATAATATCCTGCAGAATAGCCTCCCGCCATGATATGAGAGAACTGCACCGTCATACAGGTATCAGGCAACTGTTTAGTAACCATAGCATCAGCCCATGCTTTTTTCTCAAACGAAATGATATCATCAGTAAACTCTTCCTTCTTGGTATAGTAAGCCATATCAAGCAAACCGAAACTTACCTGTCGCAGACAACCATACGCCGCCATATAGTTACGAGACTGATGAATGCGGGTAATCAACTCATCCGGTAAAGGCTCACCCGTCTGATAATGGAAGGCAAATGTGCGCAAGAACTCCTTTTCTGTGGCATAATTCTCCATAAATTGCGATGGAAGTTCTACGAAATCCCACCATACGTTAGTGCCGGAAAGTGTTGCATATTTCGTATTCGCAAACATACCATGAAGAGAATGACCAAACTCATGAAGGAAAGTCTCCACCTCACCTAAAGTCAAGAGAGCTGGTTTCTCAGCTGTCGGCTTGGTAAAGTTCATCACTACACTAACATGAGGACGTGAGTTCACACCTTTATCATCAATCCATTGCCCTTTGAATTCCGTCATCCAAGCACCTCCCTGCTTACCTTTTCGCGGATGGAAGTCCGCATAGAATACTGCTAGGAAAGAGCCATCCTCGTCAAAAACCTCGAAAGCCTTGACATCAGGATGATATACAGGGATCTCCTTATTTTCTTTGAAAGTGATACCATAAAGACGATGAGCCAGTCCAAATACACCTTCGATAACTTTATCCAACTGAAAATATGGACGAAGCATTTCTGCATCGAAGTTATATTTTTCCATTTGGAGTTTATGCGAATAGAAACCAAAGTCCCAAGGTTCGACAACGAAATCCTCCCCTTCCATTTTACGAGCCATCGCCTCAATCTCCTCAACTTCCTTGATGGCCGTAGGCTTATAGGCAGCAATCAAATCGTCCAACAACTTATAGACATTCTCCACATTCGATGCCATTCGATGCTTAAGGACATAGTCTGCATAAGTATCATATCCTAAGAGTTGAGCAAGTTGTCGGCGGAGATTAATCAGTCGTTTACAAATCTCGAGGTTATTCTCTGAGTTATCATGAATACATTCCGTATTACGGGCCATATACATCTTCTTGCGCAACTCACGCTGAGTAGAATAGGTCATGAAAGGAGAATAACTTGGATAGTCGAGCGTAAATATCCATCCCTCTACACCTTTTTCTTTAGCAGTCTGACGGGCAGCATCACGCGCCGTATCAGGAAGTCCATCGAGCTGAGCCTCATCAATGATATGCAATTCAAACGCCTTCGTTTCCTTCAACAGATTCTGCGAAAACTGAAGAGCAAGCATCGAAGACTCTTCGGTAATCTTCCGAAGTTTCTCTTTTCCTTCTTCATCCAACAGAGCTCCCGAACGCACGAAGCCATCATAGCTTTTATCGAGAAGCATTTTCTCCTCAGCATTCAATTCGCGATTAGGATGATCATGAACATATCTTACTCTTTCAAACAATTTACTATTTAGACAAACATCATTAGCATGTTTGGTAAGGATCGGACTCATTTTCTGAGCAAGAGCCTCCATATCATCATTCGTTTCAGCTGACATCAAGCAACTGAACACATTAGAGACCCGATCAAGCAAATCATAATAATGCTCCCCCATAGAATGATCATTGAAAGCAATGGTATTTTCGAAAGTAGGAGTATCCGGATTGTTTATAATTTTATCAATTTCCTCATTATCGCGGCGGATACCCTCCATAAAGGCAGGTTCATAATCCTCCAAACGAATACGGTCAAAAGGCACCGTATCGTGCGGAGTATTATACGCAACGAAAAAAGGATTCTCTCTATTCAATTTCTCTGACATACTAATTATATTTTAAATGCAAAGATAGTAAAAAAGAATATAAGGCGTGTAACATCATAAGAATTTTAACGTTTTTAATTGTAGGATTCGAGTAAAACAGAAAGATTTGCAAAAAGGTAGCTAAAAATTTCGCCATATAGGAGATTTTGTGTAAATTTGCGACGTATTATGTGAAAATAAAAATAAAAATAAAAAAATCAATAAAAATGGCAAACAACAATCTAATGGGAGCTGAAGAGTCTCTCAACATCCATGAGGCATTCGTGGTAAAATACCAGAAGCCTATCATCATTGCAGTATTGGCTATCATCATTGTTATCGCTGGTATTTTCGCTTACAAAAACTACATTTCTGCCCCTCGTGAGGAGAAAGCATCTACAGCTTTAGCTAAAGGTCAGGAATATTTCGACAACGAAATGTTCGATAAGGCTTTGAATGGCGATGGTGCTGGTTATGTAGGTTTCACCAAAATTGCTGATGACTATTCAGGTACTGATGCTGCAAACCTTGCTAACCTCTATGCGGGTTTAAGCTATGCTAATCTTGGCAAATGGAACGAGGCAGTGAAGTATCTCGACGAATATGATGCAGAAGGCGACCAGATGGTTTCTCCTGCTGCTGAGATGGCTCTTGGCCATGCTTATGCTCATGTAAACCAGCTCGACAAAGCTATCGACGCATTCAACAAAGCCGCCGACATGGCTGATTCTAAGGCTGCTGACAACACAAACGTAAGCATTGCTCCTATCTCACGTCTTGAGGCTGGCATGCTTCTCGAAAGTCAGAATAAGAAAGATGAAGCTTTGAAAATCTATCAGGACATCAAAGCAAAATACGTAACTGCTGCTCTCGTACAAAGTGGTGAAATCGACAAGTATATCGAGAGAGCAAGTACTAAGTAATTAGACTATGGCAACTGCATTACATAATTTATCAGACTACGATTTCGATCAGGTACCGGACGCTAGTAACATGTGTTTCGGTATTGTAGTAGCAGAATGGAATCCAGAGATAACGGGTGCTCTGCTTGATGGTGCTGTAAAAACACTGAAAAAGCATGGTGCTCTGCCTGAGAACATCCACGTAAAGACTGTCCCTGGTAGCTTTGAACTGATTTACGGTGCACAACAGATGTGTAAGAACGATGGTTTCGATGCTGTTATTGTTCTAGGTAGTGTAATTCGAGGCGAAACACCTCACTTTGATTACATCTGCGAGGGCGTAACTTTCGGTATCGCCAAACTGAATGCTTCACAGAATATCCCTGTTGTTTATGGATTACTGACCACAAACGACCTTCAACAAGCTAAAGATCGCTCTGGTGGAAAGTTAGGAAACAAAGGAGACGAATGTGCTGTCGTTGCTATCAAGATGGCTAAATTCTAATCATAATATTTACTGGTGAGATGAAACTATATCAATTGATTCAGGCTTTTGAGTTCGATGAGGTTTTCCCTGAGGTAAACAACATGTTTCCAAACGCGAACCTGCATCGTGACGTTTACGAGAAGGCCTTCAGTATGCTTCAGGAATTGAAGCCTACACTCAGCAAGAAAACAATTCGTTACGAGTTAATGGACGATCCTAATACCAACGGAATGTATGTCGGCGCAGATGACAACAGTTTCTATACCACCTGGGATGTCATTATCGGCAAAGAAATCAAGAAAGGCAAAGGGGTAGATTTGAACGATTTAGAAATCGTTGCCAACTGTCTTTTGAACATTATCCTGATTGGTAAGCATCCACAAAGTTTTGAGAAGGATTTTCAAAAGCTAAGAAAATAATCATTATATATAATAATGTACAAAAAAGAATAGAGAAAGAGGATTCTCTTTCTCTATTTTCTTTATATATACTTCCACACCTAATATACACTATTCCCCCTATATATGCTAAGAAACTATTTGCTCCGCAGTCATCACCACACGCTTATTGCACAGATATCATACCCTATAAAAAAAGCAATGTACTTCACAGTACACTGCTTCTACAATGAAATCTAATAAAATCTTTATATAACCTCTTAAATTTAATTCTAAACAGAAGAATAAATGTGTTAGTCAGTTACCTCCTCATCATCACCCTCATCACTCTTATTAGAAGAAGTATCCAACTGCTGATCCGAAGAAACCGATGTCACCCCATATCTGGAGAGTTTCAATACCAATGGAACATATTCATCACTGGTTACATCAGGAGAGCCCACACTTACTGCAAAATTCAAACAATCACCACTTGCCTCCACAAATACGACACCCAACAAGGCACCATTCTTTGCAATCTTATCAGGAAGCCAATTTTTGAAATTGCTTTTGGTAAAGGTACGAGAAAAGAACTCAGTACCATCCTTCCTAAGAATCCTTACCTTTACCTGATTGTCATAATATCTATTGTCATCAACATGAACAATAGGTAACGAAGTATCATACGAACGGCGAACATCCACTTTATACGTTGTTCCCAACCACTCCGTCGTACGAATATCCTTATATTCACTCATGTGCTGTATAGGAGCTGGCCCCTTACGCTGAGGAACCTTAGAAACAATGATATCGTTTGTCTTCTTTTCCTTACATCCTATCAAAGAAACCGAAAGAAGCGAGAGTGCTAATAAAACCGTTACCTTATTCATCTCATATTTGATTTTTTGCACATGCAAAGATATGAAAAATTTATTAATATCATACTATTTAACACTCATTTAACAAAAATACTTGTCAGATGAAAACAAAGTATGTAATTTTGCTGATATGAAAAAGACCTCATACATTCACGCATCCTTCATTGCAGTTTGCCTTGTCACGCTAAGCACCTTTTCATCGTGTGGCAACAAGTCTCAGGAACAACCTGAAGCTACCATCGATACAATCCCCATGATGGTATTGCAGATACAGAAATGCAACAAATTGTATACCACAGAATATCATGTGCATAAGATTGTGACGCACAACGATGAAGTAAAGTTGAATGGTTCGATACTCAAACAAGATTTCAGTATCAACCTGCCTCTCGGAAAACGGAAGATTGCTATTCCCATGGATGTAACGCTCAAAGCATATGTCGACCTAAGCAAGTTAACGGAAAAAAATATCAAGAGATCGGGCGATAAGATAGAAATCATCCTACCAGACCCCAAAGTAATGCTGACAAGCAGTAAGATCGATCACGAAGGCGTAAAGCAGTTTGTAGCTCTCACGAGAAGCAATTTCAGCGATGAAGAACTTCTGAAATATGAGAAACAAGGACGAGACGACGTCATCAAGAGCATTCCTAAGATGGGCATCATCAGAAGTGCTCAAATATCAGCAGCCAACACACTGATTCCACTGATTCAGCAAATGGGTTATAAGGAAGAAAATATCAAGATAAGTTTCAGGAAAGAATTCAACCTCAACGACCTGAAAATGCTTTTTGACCAAACATCGATAGAGAAATGAAATGGAATAGATATATCACCCCGACCATACTGTCATTAACAGGATACCTATTGACAGCCATAATCGTTCTAGCCATGGCTATAGGAATCTTTCATTACATAAAAGGCAGTTCGATAAGCATCAGCAAGGATGACCGTATTGATGTCACGCCCAACCAGATCGCCAGTATCAAGAATATTGCCGAATGGGAATTTCTGAGTATAAACGATGAAGAACTTGTAGATACCGTCCGACGCGGGTTCTTTGGTGATGACGAACTCGTAAGAATCTATTACGGTACACTACGCTTGGGCATCAACCTTAACAAAGCCGAGGAAGACTGGATAAAAGTAGAGAAAGATACCATCATCTGCAAACTTCCTCCAATAGAACTTCTCGACGAGAACTTTATCGACGAAGCACAAACCAGAAGTTTCTTTGAAGAAGGCAAATGGAATGCAAAAGACAAACAGAAACTCTATGAAAGAGCACGCACCATGATGCGCAAACGATGCATGACAAAAGCAAACATCAGCACTGCAGAAGAGAATGCGAAGGAGCAATTCAGCAAGATGCTGACAAGCATAGGAAACAAAAATGTCAAAGTAACCTTTGAAGAAAAATAAAACGAAACCCCGGCTGCACATCACTGCATCCGGGGCTCTTTACTCACTAAATCAACAAAACTAATTTAATCTAATCATTCTTTCTATTAAATCCTATACAAACTAACAAAACATTAAAACCTAAAATCTATCAACCTAAAAGTATTATATTCCTTTGTATTACAATGCAAAGATAAGCGATAAATCATAGATTGGTTCTCTATTTTTGCATTTTTTGCACGGATCGCTGCGCAAACGTTTGCAACCTATTCGATGTCCACCGCTGGCATATCATACGTCTGCACCGTCAATGTTCCCTTGCCCCGCACTACCACCAAAGCCTTCCCATTAAAGGTAGTGATACGATCAGCCTGAAATCTTTCTGTCGATGTCTGCAATCCATTATCTACACCTAAAATTTGCAAAGTTCCCGTCGTCTTCAAAAAGATAGGAAGTGCCGCACGCGGACAAAGATTTCCGTCTTTATCAACAACTTCTATCCGATAGAACGTAAGTTCCTTACCGGAATAGTCACGAAAGATTCTCAGTTTTTCCGGCATTCCTGCCGTATGAATCGTCTGCTGTGCTATCTTTTTACCATGCAATCGAGAGACAACCTTCACCTCACCAGGTTCAAACACCACATGCCACAAAGCATGATAAGGAGAACTTGGTGCGACCGACTTACGACGGACACCCTGACTCTTCCCATTGATAAAAAGTTCCACCTCATCAGCATGACTATAATAACACCACATATCAATATTCTGTCCGGGTAACCAATTCCAATGCGGAAACAAATGAAGCACCATCTTCGCCGTCCACTCACTCTGATACATATAATAGATATCCTTAGGGAAACCTGCCAAATCGATAATTCCGAAATAACTACTACGCGCAGGGTATCCATACGGAGTAGGTTCACCAAGATAATCAAATCCCGTCCAGATAAACTGTCCGCAACAATACGGCGTATGCTTTACGACATCCCATGTCTGCTCATGGGTACTACTCCAACTCGCATGCATATTATCATAAGCACTACATTTATACGACGGATCTGTATAAGGCAACCACCATTCCTTGGGAGCACGATAGATAGAATCCGAAGGCATCATATAATATCCGCGAGTCTGAAGAGCAGAGACACTTTCCGACATTAGAAAAGGTTTACCCGGAAAGTTTTTCGGTACATCCTTGATATCATGGCGATGATAATTGAAACCGATAATATCAAGAGCCCCCGATTTAAAAAGATGGTTATCAGGAGAAGTTTCATTACATCCAGCGGTAATCGGTCGAGTCGTATCATAACGGCGCACGATCTCACAGAGATGCCTCGTAAGAAGAGAATTCACACTCATCACGGTATCATGAGCCAACTGCGAAGCATCATGCCCCGCATTCAATATCAAGTTGGCTTGAGCTAACGACAAAGTATCCGCATCAGCACTACTCCACTGTTCCAACACTTCATTGCCAATACTCCACATCATAACAGAAGGATGGTTACGGTCACGCAACACCAAATCGGTCAGATCACGCTCATGCCACTGGTCGAAAAAACGGGCATAATCATTCTTAGTCTTCCTTCTTCTCCACATATCAAAAGACTCATCCATCACAATAAATCCCATAGAATCACACATATTGAGCAATTCGGGAGAAGGTGGATTATGCGAACAACGAATAGCGTTCGCACCCATTTCTTTTAATCTGAGAAGTTGACGATGAAGAGCATCTTCATAGAGTGCAGCACCCAAACAGCCTAGATCATGATGCATACAGACGCCATTGATTTTCATATTCTTACCATTCAGCCAAAAACCTGTATTTGCGTCAAAACGGAAATGCCGAAAACCTGTCGTTGTCGTTTCTGTATCTATCACCTGACCATCTACTATCAGTTCAACTTTTACCTTATAGAGATAAGGGTGCTCTACCGACCATAGGTGAGGACGATGCACCGTGGCATTGACCTTCAAAGGTTTCGACAATGTCAAGAGTGCAGATTTCATGATTCGACTACTTGTCTCTGCCACCAAGTTATTACCACCATCGTATATGCTGGCATGTATTTTCAACTGTGAGAACTGTGGCATAGTCACGTCGGAAGGAGCACTCAACCTTGTCTCTATGTGTACTTTCCCTTTGACATCCGTAGTGACGAAGGTTCCCCAATGAGCTATGCGAAGCGGACTTTCTTTTTCTGTCAACCATACATGGCGATAGATTCCGCAACCACTATACCAGCGAGAGTTCGGTTGATCACTATTATCCACCCTTACGGCAATCACATTATCTGCACCGATATGGATAAAAGGAGTAATATCATATTCAAACGTACTATATCCATAAGGACGATAGCCAACCTTATGCCCATTGACATAGACCACAGAATTCATATACACGCCATCAAACTGGATATAGAACCGACGAGATGGGAATTTCGTATTTCCGGATATATGGAAATGCTTACGATACCACCCGATACCACCGGGGAGAGCACCACCACCTGCCCCACTCGGATTGTCTACCGAGAAATCACCTTCCACAGCCCAGTCATGCGGCAGTTTGAGCGATCGCCAATGCGTATCATGATAATCAGGTTGCGCCATCTGTACAGAATCACCCAACAAGAACAACCAGCCGTCATCAAACAACTGACGGTCACGGGCTGATGCCGTGACCGCTGTACAAAACAATAATATATGTAAACAAATCGATTTGATCTTAAACATTATAGTTTTACCTTTTTAATATTACCATTATATTTCACCATCTTACCATGAGGATGATCCATGACGAGAGACTGAGCATGACCGGAAGTAATATACACGATATTGAACCGACGATTCTTCAACATTCCATCAAAGTCTCCCTGTCTGTCACAGATGGTAAGTGTCTTATCATGATCATTGTATTTGAAATCTATCGTTGCATACTTTCCCTTCTCATAATTATAATTCGTTCCCTCATCCTCATAAAGTGTAAACTCAGCATCTCGACCCGCATAGACATACAAGTTGATGAGTTCCGCAGACTTCTGGTCACTCCACTCCATCTCAGGGCCAAAAGGAATGATACCGCCAGCAGGTACAAAGACTGGGATTCGCTCATAAGGAGCATCTGCAACAATCGTTTGACCACCATCATAATATTTACCAGTATACAGATCGTACCATCCACATTGCTTAGGGAGATAAACCTCACGGGAACGAGCCTGATACTTTCCTACCGGACACGCCATAAGCGAAGGACCGAACATCCACTGATCTTTAATATCATAGACTTTTTCGTCACCATTGAAATCCATTACGAGGGCACGCATCATGGTATAGTCTCTGAAATGTACAGCACCCGCCATACTATAAAGATAAGGCATCAGGCGATAGCGCAAGCGGTCATAATAGAGGATACTTTGATAGGCCGGATGATTCTCCGGTGCGATATTCCAGACTTCGCGCAACGGCCATTGTCCATGTGTACGGTAAAGTGGGATAAAACAGCCAAACTGATTCCATCGGGTCTGTAACTCTCGCCATTCCTTCAGATCAGCATTTTCCTCACCGGTCTTGTCATACCACTGTTGGGCAGCAACATAACGATTTTCTACACAGAATCCACCTTGGTCCATTCCCCAGAAAGGCAATCCTGAAAGAGAATAATTCATTCCAGCCGTCATCTGGGCACGCATATCCTCCCATCGAGTAGCGATATCTCCGCTCCAAGTGGCAGTACTATAACGTTGTTCGCCGGCAAAACCACTACGGGTGAGCAAGAACACACGTTGATTAGGATTCACAGAACGTTGTCCATGATAGATAGCTTCGGCATTCACGATAGAATAGGCATTGAAATATTCGGTAGAGGTACCCAAGGCTGTAGGTCCGCACAAAGCCTTACGATACCACATCGGAGTACAGTCTCGCACATTAGGTTCACTGGCATCCATCCACCAAGCATCAATACCAAACTTATACTTGGAATATAAATTTTCATCCATCTGTCTCCAGAACATCTTACGAGCCCCTGCCGAATATGCATCATAGAAACTCCCCATATATCCTAACCAGTCATAGATACTGTCGTTGATGGCCTGATGATACATCCATCCATTTTTATCCAATTCTTTATAATTTGCTACAGTGTTATAGAATTTAGGCCATACGGAGATCATGAATCTTCCATTCATGGCATGCACGCTGTCCAGCATAGCCTGAGGATTAGGATAACGAGAAGTCTCAAAAGTATGATCTCCCCAGCTGTCCAGTTTCCAATAGTTCCAGTCTTGCACGATATTATCTATCGGAATATGGCGGTCACGGAAAGTCTTGAGCGTAGACTCTATCTCCTCACTACTCTTGTAGCGTTCACGACTCTGCCAGAAGCCGAGCGTCCATTTCGGATACACCTGTGCCTTCCCGGTAAGAGTGCGATAGCCGGAGATTACCTCGTCAAGATTATTACCGGCTATAAAATAATAGTCCAGGTCTTTCGACATTTCATTCCAAATGCTCAGCTGTCCTTGTTCCTGTTCGCTACGGGGTGCTGCGACACGGAGTCCACAATATGAAACATCGCCGTCAGGATACCAGTCGATAAGGATTTTCGACTTAGCATTCTTCTTCAGCGCCACATTGAATTTATAGGCATTAGGATTCCATGCTGTACGCCAGCGTTCGGGAACAACCAACTTACCATCGACATAGATTTTCATATATCCTGCATAATAGAGGATGAAACGATAAAGGTTGTCTACCGGTGCCTGGATATAACCTTCATAGGTGACATGGGAACCATTCAACGGGAATCCCTTTGGCAGGTTGCCTACTCCAATATCTTTCGTAGTACGCGCCGGAATATCTGGCAACGCGAACTCAAAGTATATACTGTCTTCACCACGTACAATTTGTCGTCCGTCCTTGGAAGTATAAGTTCCGGTAAGTTGCCCTCTCTGCCCATTCTTATCATATAAGGTAAAAGCTCTATTCAACTGGAGATAGTCATTCGGGTTACCAAACCTTCCATAGCTATAGCTATCCCACAGGATACCATAATTATAGCTACTGACCACGAAAGGCACACTCACCTTAGTATTATACTGGAAAAGTTCTTCATTTTTACCTTTCATGTTCAGTTCCTCACTCTGATGCTGTCCCAGTCCATAGAAAGCCTCATCCTTGGAACTATCAAAGACCAAATGCCAGGAGAAGCCTTTACGCTGATCTTCCGGTACTCTATCCACGTCAACCCCTATCTCACGGTCAGGAACCCGATAAGGAATCAAGTTCTTGGTCTGTTCTGCAGTAATCTGATGTCCATTACGGTCATAGAAGGTCACATATCCCGTTTGTTTATCCACATGAGCGGAGACATCCTGTGTTGAAACCACCACACATCCGTTCTGCTCAGACACTTGAGGAACGATACTGGTATCCAACTTAGGAGTGATGATCAAAGAATGTTTCACAGGGAAATTCTGTTCACTGGTCGCTTCCACACGAATAATTTTTGAGTTGATCACCTGAAGGCGAACCCAATGCGGAGACTGCGAAGACGAAGGATTCTGAACCCGAACGGTAAAGAAATTACCATTCTGAATATAATCCGTTGCCGAGACCGATAATGCCCCTAACAGAAATAGGTTAATAAAAAGAAATTTTATGCGTTTCATGTTTTAAAGTTAATTCGTGGCAAAGATAATAAAAAAATCGGTATATGCCACAAATTCCTTATACAATCAGCAGAAATTCTTTATATGTATGGGGGCCGAAAAGGATTGTTCCGGGAAGATATTTTTATAAAATTTAAGTTTTTCCACGGAAATGTTAAAAGAAAATGTGTTCCATATTTTGCTCAATCTAGAACAAACAGGAAGCATCTACCACCTTTGAAACAAGAAAAATACCATTTAAGAAATTGATTTTCCGAACGAAGTTAACTTCATCAGCTTACGAAGTTAACTTCGTAAGCTGATGCGAGTAGGTTTGTAGGCTTACACAGTTAACTGTATAAGCCTACGCATCCTGTATATTTTGGAGACAAGCCACGTATTCAAAACATAACTTTCTATAAATCAACAACTTACAATTAACTCATATTTCTAATCAGCCCTTCTTTTATTTTGAATTCGCAAATTATGAGCACCTTTTATCGATAGAGAATTAAGGAATAAAAAGTAATTTTAACGGCGGCAGGATTCAATTGGCAACAACAAAAAAAAGAACTCTCGCAAGGACCAATTAGTCTTACGAGAGTTCTTTTATATTATTTCTTATATCACTAGTGATTATTTCTGCATGTCATAAACAATCTGCATCAACTGCTTGCCTAAAGCATCTGCTTCCTCCATGGTGGAAGCCTCACTATATACGCGAATGATTGGTTCTGTGTTACTTTTACGGAGATGTACCCATTTGGTAGAGAAATCGAGTTTTACGCCGTCGATATCGGTAACCTGTACATCTGGCTCCTTGCCATATTTCTCCTTTACTTGGACGAGTATTGCATCCACATCGGTAGAAGGGGTGAGATCGATACGGTTCTTGGCGATAAAGTAGTTAGGGAAACTTGCACGAAGTTCACTTACCTTTACGTTTTTCTGAGCTAAGCTACTCAGGAACAAGGCGATACCAACGAGGGCATCACGACCGTAATGGCTCTCTGGATAGATTACTCCACCATTACCTTCACCACCAATTACGGCACCGACTTCTTTCATCTTGGTCGTCACATTAACCTCACCTACTGCTGCGGCATAATACTTGCAGCCGTGTTTCTCGGTAACATCACGCAAAGCACGGGTTGAACTTAGGTTGCTAACAGTAGCACCCTTCACATGGTCTAAGATATAATCGGCTACGGTTACGAGTGTGTACTCTTCGCCATACATCTTTCCATCTTCCTGGATGAATGCCAGACGGTCTACGTCAGGATCTACAACGATACCTAAATCATAGCCACCTTTCTTTAATTCGTCCATGATGCCACCCAAGTTCTTCTCCAAAGGTTCTGGATTATGAGCAAAATCACCATTGGCCTCTCCATTCAAGAACTTGTATTCTACTCCAAGTTTATCCAACAGTTCTGGCAAAATGATACCACCTACGGAATTTACAGAATCGACGACAACCTTGAAATGTGAATTCTTGATAGCCTCAACATCTACCAGTTCAAGAGCCAATACAGACTCGATATGGCGCTGGTCGAAAGTGTTATCTTCTACATATTTACCTAAATTGTCGACATCGGCATACTCGAAATCTTCTTTCTCTGCAATACTCAGCACTTCGTTTCCATCTGCCTTGGTAAGGAATTCTCCTTCGTGGTTCAAGAGTTTAAGTGCATTCCAATGACGAGGATTATGACTGGCTGTAATGATGATACCACCATCAGCACCACTCATTCTAACAGCAAGTTCTGTGGTTGGTGTTGTGGCCAAACCGATATTGATTACATCGTAACCCATACCCATCAATGTACCACAAACGACATTCTTTACCATCTCGCCAGAAATGCGGGCATCACGACCAACAACAATTTTATTACTATTAGACTTACCGCTACGACGAATGAACGTAGCATAAGCTGATGTGAACTTTACAATATCGAGCGGATTCAATGTATCGCCCGCAGGTCCGCCTATTGTACCACGGATTCCTGAAATAGACTTTATTAATGTCATCTTCTTATTAAATATATTATTTGCCCATCATATAATAAATATGATAATAGAATGGGGCTACATATTCACTGGCTTTTTGATGGCCCTGACCATGAGGTACGATCAATTTTACTTCTGCCATCGTTGATTTCTCGTTGATATATCTATCCAGACGAAGATAAGTCAGAGGGAACAACCAGCCCGCAGGTACTGAGGCGCCATATTGTTTTAACATCACTCCTTCTATAAAGGAAGCCTCAAATGTGCCGGATGTGTTGATAACAGACATCTTCTCCGGAACATTTCCCAAGGTCGGCAAATTGACTTGATTGTTTGTGGTACAAGAATCACGAGGTACCGTATTGATATCTCTGTCTGAAAAGCTCTGTATATTATACTCGTCATAACGACAAAGTACTTCATGAGGTTTTCCGTCTGCAGGAAGAACTGTACCTGTACCACGATTCACGATCTGCATATAGACACCGGTATTCTCGAACAATACGTACTGGTTCTTCGATACATCAGTGACCGTATCTTTCAGAAATTGCGTTTCTGAAATCACATTGATTTTATTGGCAACAATAAAAGTATTGATAGATTGGCGCTCACGATCGCGCTGTTCTGCGTATGTCTCTGTATCGCTACAAGATTCAAAGGTTACCGCTACTGACAATATCAGTAATACTGTATATAAGAATTTCTTCATTTTCGCCTGATTATTTTAAGGGCAAAGTTACAAAAAAGATAAAACAAGTATTGCTGCTTACCTTCGTTTTTTAGATATATTATAATTTTTCATCATTTACGAAGCATCTCGGCATAACTTTTTATCGCTTGACGTGCTATTTTCTCTGCTTCTTCGATGCTGCAATGTAATTTTCCACCACTGGCATTGAGATGACCTCCTCCATTGAAAAATTCTTCTGCGACCTTATTGCATGGGAAATCGTCAACGGAGCGTAAACTTACAAATACCAAATTATCCGTATCGGTATCTTCACGCAATGATATCGAGAGTTTGGTTCCCTTGATGCGTAATGGTTCGTTCACAAGTCCCTCTAAGTCGCCCTTTATAAAATTGAATCGTGTCATCTCATCACGGGTGACGGTATAATATGAGGCATGGAGGTCTTCAAAGTAATTCATTTTCTGATTCAACAAATATCCACGGAAACGAATTGCCCACGAACTGTAATTATTAAATACATTACGATAGATTTTATCCTTGTCGATATGTTTTGACAGTAACTGACTGATGATAAAATAGATAGCTGGATCGGTACTGTTATAAGTGAAACCGCCTGTATCTGTCATCATTCCGCAATAGACCGGAACGGCCCATGCCTTTTTCATAGACTCGAAACCGTCTAACTGCCAAACGATTCGGAACACCAGTTCGCTCGTAGAACTGGCCTTAGGGTATGATAAGATCATAGCATCATCCAAAGATGGATTGAGATGATGGTCGATCATGACTTTCTTACATCTGGCCTGAGTGAGCAGTTCTCCCATCTCTTCGATACGGGTAGGTACATTAAAGTCTAGACAGAATATCAGGTCTGCCTGAGAGAATAAAGCTTCTACCTTGTCTGCATGCTTGTCGTAACGGATTATCTTATCGGTATTGGGTAACCAATGTAAGAAATCGGGATAGGCATCCGGAACAATAATAGAAGGATTTTTGCCTAAACTCCTTAGGTATTCGGCCCATCCGAGACTTGAACCAATAGCATCACCATCAGGAGATTTATGACAAAGAATCAATATACGTGAAGAAGCCGCTATCCAGTCCTTCAAGGTAGCGGCTTCCTGTTCTGACAATAGATTAATATTCATTAAAACAATTTGTTAGGATATACACCTTCGTCGATCAGTTTCTGAATCTTTGCTACAACGCTATCACGGTCGGCAGCATAAGTTACGCCAAACCATTTGCTTGTAGTATCCAAAACCTGAACAGTTGCTGTCTTTTCGTTGATCAACTTATTTACCATCAACGGAATAAAGAATTCTGCCTTCAGATTTGTCATATTTGCAGGATCGCTCAGGAACTCTTTGAAATAAGCCTCGCTATATTCAAAATAGTCTGGAGTGAAGCCCCATACGTTCATTGATACTGGGGTATTATCAGCAACGGTTACCCATTCGCCATTCTCATCCTTATACTGTACATTACCATCATGACGCTCTATCTCTGTACGCTCTACGACGGTCTGCAGGTTTTCATTAGCATCCTTTGAGCAAATACCACGAGCTACGGTACCGTTCTCGCTCAATGTGTTACCGACACGGAAACCAACCATTGCATAACGGTTCTTGCTGCCCTCAGGAAGCTCTGACAGGAATTTGCCAATTACCTTGAAGCAATCACGATTATAGAAGTCATCGCAGTTGATAACACAGAAAGGTTCCTTGATGATATCCTTTGCCATCAAAACGGCATGGTTAGTACCCCAAGGTTTTTGTCTTCCTTCTGGTACCTTGAATCCTTCCGGTAGGTCTTCGATACTCTGGAAGCATAACTCACAAGGTACATGACCTTCATATTTTGAAAGAATCTTCTCTCTGAAATCTTGTTCGAAATCCTTGCGGATAACCCAAACGATTTTACCAAAACCGGCCTGAATAGCATCATATATACTATAGTCCATAATAGTTTCACCATTAGGACCTAGTCCGTCTAACTGTTTCAATCCACCGTAACGACTGCCCATACCGGCAGCAAGAAGTAATAATGTAGGTTTCATATTTTTGTTTTTAGAATTATTAGTTGCAAAAATACTAATTTTATAGGAAAAAGGAAGTAGGTTACTCTACATTTTTCTTTTTGAAGTAGGTTACTCTACATTTTTCTTTTTGTCTAACGTTTTTTATATCATAAGGATTAGAATGGGTACCCCACAGCCAAGTGTATACTCTGTCCGTCTCGGAAACTCTTGATGTTGTAGAATCCGTTTTTACCGGTTTCATAAGGGACATGAATGCCGATACCCCAATCTAGACGGATAACGAACATTCCAAGATCGTATCGCACGCCGATTCCTGTTCCCACGGCCATCTGTTTAAGGAAATTATCAAATTCGAACTTACCACCACTTCTGTGAGTCGTTGCGTCATCATGAAGTGACCATACATTTCCTGCATCGAAGAAGATGGCTCCGAAGAGGTCGCCGAAAAGGCGCGGACGGTATTCGAGGTTACCCAACAGTTTGAAATCGCCCGTTTGGTCGATATACGAGAATCTTCCTTCTGTAGGTTTATACTTACCCGGACCTATACTTCTGACATTGAAAGCTCTGATGCTATTGGCGCCGCCTACATAGAACTGTTCATAATATGGTGCCTGATTGGAATTGCCATAGGAATAGATGATGCCTGTATTCAAATGGGCCAACAAGGAAGATGAACCGGACAGGTTCCATTGTTTCACAAAGTCAGTCTCTATCTTCAAAAATTGAGCATACGGGTTCTTAAACATGGTTTTATCTTTTTCGCTCCACTTCTCTCCAAACAAGGCATAACTTGCGGAAAGTATATTACCAGATTCGCTGACTGTCGTTGACCACGAAATAGGATGATGATAGGTGGCAGGACTCTTATAGCTATAAGTGTAGCTCATCTTCGGCACGAACTGATCGCGCATGGAAATCTGCAGATAAGGGTTATCGGCCAACAGTTTCTCAAACAATTCCGTCTTGCCGTGCATATATTCATACGAAAGAATCAGAGGGCTGAAACTATGATGTGATTGGGCTGTAGGCCACCAGTCGTAGGTGAGCTCGCCGGAAACGACATGTCGCTTGAAATATTCGGCTCGGTTGAGTACGTTGACGGAAGCCTTGAGCGTCGTTGTCGGGGTATTATAATAGGCATCAGATTTACGAACACCTCCCTGATGCTTTAGTAGGTATCGACGACGGGCTTCTTGGGTAGAGAATGAGAACAACAAATTCCTCGGAGTTAGAAGTCGCGGAAAGACAAGGGCCACGTCTCCTCCATATTCATAAGAATTGAATTTAGAATCTGAACCTTCATCCTTATGCCCTGTCTGCCATTCATACGATCCATGGAGATTGATGTCTATCTTTTCTCCTCCCCTGAAAGCATTACGCTTGGTAAGACCAACGACAAATTCAGGGCCAACACGTCCTGTGGTTTTTCCTTTGGCATTGGCTTCTACATAGAAGTCGTAAGGTTTGTCGAAAACCAATTCAAGGTCTACATTCAAACTGTCACATCGTGAGGAATCCTTCGGAGTGAACTGTAGGTTGTAATAACTGAACAATCCTGTATTCTGAATATTAGACAACGTATTCTGCTCGTCATCGACACTATAAAGTTGCCCTGGACGCAACTTGATGTCACGCATGATAGCACCTGCTCTGATGGGGAGTTGGCGACCATTGAAATTGAAGACATAACGGCGACGGGAAATGGTATTCTCCAATTCTTCTCTGAACTGTTTCCGAAAGTTTATCGTTAAGTTCCCGATATACCAAGGATGCATCACCTTATGGCCAAGGCTATCGGCCAAAGCTAGATGAAGTTGCACCTTACCAGGAGTCTTTGTGGTATCTGCCAGATAAGAGGAATAACCGTTGTTATAATAGAAATAACCATTATTACGGAATAGATAGGTCAGGCGCTGGCGTTCATTTTCCATCTCAGACACACTGAAAGGGTCTCCTTTCTTCACCTTGGCATTCTCCTTCGTTTTTGTTATCAAAGTGTCTATCTCGGCAGGATATCTCTGATAATCGAGTGTATCTACAGTCCACAAATGTCCGAGATCAACGGTATAGGAAACCTTGGCCTTCTTGGGATTTCTCTGGGTGATAATCTTCGAATCTACCTTTCCTTTGAAATAGCCGAACTTCTTCAATTGTGATTCTGCAACAGTTGCTCGCAAGGTGGGATTTACCTGACTCATCAACTTCGGTTTACTTCCAAAAGCTTTGGTAATCCATTTGCTGAAGGCATCGTCTGACTGTGAAAATGCATTCCATACCCAAAGGCGAATAGGAAAGGGACTGCGGTAATAGCTGCTCCCGAACAATGCGCTATTGGGAGTAGAAGCTAACACATATTCCATCTCTGTCTTTACTTCTTCTGCATGAGGGTTCTCTTCATAATTCTTATATTGAATTTTCTTGAGACCGGTAAAGAGTTGTTCTCCCTCTGGCAATGCGGAGGTGGAACTACATGAAATCATCAGGCATAATGAATGTGCCAATATGAATAAAAGGAATATATGATTAATTCTTTTCATTTTTCTTCTCTTCTATATTTCTTTTGCGATAAGTCGTATCAACAGGTGGTAAATCGGCTTTCTCTGACTTGAACCTAAGGATATCACTAAAATGCTGAAGTTTCCTGCGCCATAAGAAACCGACACCATATTCTCCTATCCTGCCTTCCAGCCAGTCATAGGTACTGTTGTCGTAGAATCCACGGAGATACTGACTACTGTTCTTGTTTAGACGATATTGTAGCTCTACATTATCAAAGAAGGAATTGTTGTTATTTTGTACGCCTTCTATCTGTGCTCCTGTAGAGACACGCCCTCCGACGATTACACTTAATCGATTGTTCCATAGTCGTTTAGAGAACTTGAAGTTGTAATCTGTATGAATTGCTCCCGAAGCATTTGTAGAGTTATCCACCGTCATACCCAAATCAAGCCCCATCGAACGCATAGCAGAACCGGCTATATTGTTGATCTGGGAATTGAGGAACGATGTCAAGGCACTATTCATAGAGAATGAAGAGGTGTTGCCATCAGCGAGATACATTCCTGATGCTAACATCGCAATGGCAATTTTACTTCGTTCTTCTTTACTCATCGTATTGAGTTCATCCTGCTGACTGACATCATTAGGGGCGGAAATGATAAATTCAATACCCGGCTTTTCTAAGGTTTGGGTAAGTTTCACACCACAATTAAAGTCTACGACTCGACCTACAGACGTACCTGACCCTACTGTTGCCTTAATTGTTTCTGTAGCGGTAATCTTCAAGCGTGGATTGTATGGATTTCCTCGGAATTCGATATAACTACCATCTTGAATCGTAAAGGTACGAAGTGGGATAACATCCAACGAATATTTCATTTCACCACTATTCAACGTATAGCGTCCGTTCAGTTGTAGGTCATCAACATTATTATAGCTCATGCGCAACTCTCCGCCTCCTTGCAAATCTATATAATTCGTATGGTCGGCATTAAGCATACAAAGAATATGGGCTGTCTCGTCTACATTGATGGTCATCTTCATATCAAATCCAAGCGGTACGGGTTTATCTACAACAGCAGTCGTTGTATCCGAGAAATCTGTAAACTTCACAAGTTCTTCCAACTGATTGTCTGTGGTCAACTCTGACTCTTTGAGTACATAGGTCATATCGGTAGAACCCAAGACATCCAGTTTTCCTCGCATCTGCAAATTCGCCACAGGTCCTTGCATGACGCCATAGAAGTTTACAAATGCCTTTCCATAAGCTTCAGAACGTGGATTTTCTTTTGCATCAATCAGTTCAAAATTGGTGGCTCTCATCTTCACATCCATATTCATACGGTCTAAATCTGAGAAGTCGAAATATCCAGAAACATTCAACGACTGATCATTATTTGCAAATAATTCAAAATTCTCAAAGAGTAATCTGCTATTCTCTATGATAACCGGGTCGTTGGCAAATCGCATCTCTACGCCATATGGTTCACTGTATATGTATGATGAATCCAAATAAATTTCTCCATTTACGTCTGGTTTGCTGAGTTGTCCCTTTACGGTCAACTTACCTTCACCATAACCACGCAATCCCATGATACGGTCTGGGAAGAAGCCATTGAGCAGATACAGTGGTGTGTGGTCCATATCTATGCCGGCATCCAGATATCCATCTCCCTTAGAATTGTATGTACCATTGACCGTAGCTACTTCTTCTCCATCCGAGAACAAGATGCCATTTACTTGGTGGGTTCCATCTACTCTTGGTACATACACAAACTGGGTTTCCAGATTTCCCATGTTCACCTTATCATAAGTGAGTTTCTGAACGGCGAGATCTGAAGATACTGAGAATTCATCTTTGGTTTGGATAACATGGAAATCGCCATCCATAACACCTGTGACGTCTGGAGCATAAGGTATTACAGACAGTATCTTCGCTAAATCGAAGCTATGAATACTTACCGTGACATCTTGTAGGGCTTCTGCGTTACTATCATTGGTAAGAATCTGAACGCCTTGTCCATCATCGGCTCGCAATTTCATATCTGCCGATACTCGTCCATCATCGCTTAGGAATACATAGTTATTGTTATTTACAGAGAATTTCTTATAACCTAAGATCGGGTCTTGCTCATATATTTGGAAGTTTATACCATTCTTCTCCATCGTTGCCGACAGAGGCAATTCTATACCTAACTGATCATTCTGGTCATAGATCTGAGCAAAAAGATATGTTCCGCGTTCCCATACTTCTCCATTTACCTTCGCTGTAAATGCTGGTGTGTTGTCTGCTCTATTCCGTACAAACAAATGATAGCCAAGGGTATCTTCGTTTGATGCTAAGTTGAG
>CACYKX010000017.1 GCA_902775075.1 uncultured Prevotellaceae bacterium
AAGGGAACGGATCGTCTTGTCGATGCAGGGTACGATCTGATGGCGATGAAAGGCGCCCCGATAAGGTGCGTGACGAAGACAAATCGCGGAGATATCTATATCGGTTCCCGTGGTCATGGTGTCTTCGTTATTTATAAAGGTACTAGAAAGGCTGTACCTGTGGTTCTCAACCAGATACCTGTGATGAGCAAGTCAACGGTGAACAATGTGTGCGAAGACCAACAAGGAAACCTTTGGATCTGCTGTTATCAAACCGGAGTGTATAAACTCTCGGTACATAACGATGTGTTCGGATTCTGGACGGTAGAAGATAGTGGAATGCCTCAAGGTAGTCTGCTCTCCGCTATCGCCCCATATCAGGATGGATTGCTCGGAGCCGTCTTCAACGATGGCATCTATGCCTTCAACAAATTGGGAAATATCGTGAACAATGGTGGCGAGGGTATGACGGTAAACAGTATGGTATGCGACGGAAAGGGCCGGTATTGGGCTTGCGGCGGTAAGCAAATCTGGCAATATACGCCAATTGGACAATATCGCCAGGTATTTTCGAATAGTAATTTTGAAACGGCGCATCTCGCTGTAGACAGCAAGGATGATAAACTCTATTTCAATCTTATCGGTAATGCTTTGGGCATCCTTGACTTAAAGACGATGCAGACTCGATTGATCACGATCGAGGGAAAGGGACGCGACAGATTGAACAACTGTTGGATTCAGCATATTATGATAGACCGACAAGGGCTAGTGTGGATTTCTACGGCTGATGGTGTGAGCTGTTATGATCCCCGGAAAAGCACATTCCTTCGTTATGGGTGGACGAATATTCTGAAACATCATCTTGTATATGCCACCTGTGAGGATGCGTTGGGTAACATCATCATAGGATGCAACGACGGACTCTTCTATTTCAATCGGAAGAAGAACCAAGTGGGAAGGATGAATGGAGCCGACGAACTGGAAGATTTACAGATCTATAGTATCATCATCGATAAGCATGGCGATCCATGGCTGAGTACCTCCAGAGGAATATGGCATTACGACGAGATGGTGAAATCGTTTGAGAGTTTTTTGCAAGGCAACGGTCTAGAAGCCAACCAATATATTCAAGATGCCGCTGTCACGTTGAAGGATGGTCGGTTGGCTTTCGGTACGGATAAAGGTGCCGTGGTCTTCGATCCCGATCTGCTGAAGATGGGACACAAAGAAAAAGCGCCTGTATATCTTGTCAGATTCCTTGTAGACGACAAAGCACTCGACTTCCGAGAGAATAAGTTCAACGTTCCTGCTGGTAGCAATGGTTTTACCTTTGAACTGTCAACGTTCGACTACAATCATCCCGAGCATGTCACCTATCAATATAGAATGGATAAGGATAGTCTGTGGAACTCTGCCATGGAGGGCAACAACTCGTTTACTTTCAATAAGATGCGTCCAGGAACCTATACCATCGAGGTAAGAGCCCTCATCAACGGTCAATATTCTGTCGTGAAGACCTTTGATGTATATGTCGAGGCACCATGGTATGCTTCGACGATGGCCAAGGTTTTCTATTTCCTGATCTGTGTATGTCTCGTGTTGGGTTTCTATCGATATAAACAACGCCGATTACAGATAGATTACGAAGAGCAAAAGATGAAATTCCTCATCAATGCTACACATGACATTCGTTCCCCACTTACCCTTATCATGGGCCCATTGGCTAAGTTGAAGACCCTTGTCACAGATAATGAGGGAATCCGGTATATCAATATCATCGAGCGAAATGCGGAGCGTATGCTCATGCTTGTCAACCAAATACTCGACGTACGGAAGATAGACATGAAACAAATGCAGATACATTGTGCCGCAACGGATATGGTTCAGTTGTGCAAGGGTATCGTCTCTCTGTATCAGTTTCATGCCACAGAGCGCAATATCTCGTTGGTCGTACATAGCAACCAGCCGAAAGTAGAAGTTTGGGTAGATCGAGTTAACTTTGAGAAGGTGGTCAGTAATCTTTTGTCAAATGCCGTGAAGTATACCCTTGATGGTGGCGAAGTTGTCGTAGATATAGAGCAGCAAGAAGAAAAGGTTGTGATATCAATAGAAGATAATGGTGTAGGAATGGACGATTCGGAGTATTCTCTTATTTTCGACCGATTCTATCAAGGAACCAACTCAAGAGGTTATCATGTAGGAGGAACTGGTATTGGACTTAACCTATGCAAGCAACTTGTGGAGATGCATTATGGAACAATCAAGGCCGGCCCAAGGGCTGATGGACAGCGCGGAACACGATTCACGATAACTCTGTTGCTGGGTTGTGGCCACCTTACAGAGGAACAGATAGAAAAGGACAATGTGGAAGCGAAACCGATAGTGAGGGGAGTATCACGTAGAGACTGTAAGATATTGGTTGCCGATGATGATGTGGAGATTGCAAGATATGTGAAGGCAGAGTTGGGAACATGGTATAGCGTGAATGTCGTGAACAACGGACGCGATGCCCTGACCGCCTTGTTGAATGATAGTTACGACCTGTTGGTATCAGACGTGATGATGCCTGAAATGGATGGTATCACACTACTGAAGAATGTGAAGCAAAACCCGAATATTAGTGATGTACCTGTGATATTGCTTACCTCAAAGGCGGAAGTGGAAGATCGCCTACATGGATTAGAATGTGGTGCAGACGCCTTCATCGCTAAACCTTTCAGCATCAATGAATTGCATATAACGATAGACAACCTGATCAATAACATCAGACGACTGAGAGGCAAGTTCTCCGGGATGCAAACACAAGATGATAAGATTGATAATGTGGAGATGTCGGATAATGATAAAGTACTTATGGACAAAATTACTGAAGCCGTTAATGCACATTATACCGATTCAGGATATGGCGTAGAACAGTTGGCCAGCGATATCGGTTTGAGTCGAGTACAGTTACATCGTAAGATGAAGCAGATCACGGGTATTGCCACGAGCGACTTTATCCGAAACATTCGACTGAAACAGGCAGCACGACTGATTCGTGAAAACAAAGTAAACATCAGTCAGGTTGCTTATGCTGTAGGTTTCAACAGTTTGCCACATTTCTCGACCCTCTTCAAGAAATATTACGGTATGTCACCATCCGAATATGCCGAGAAGGCAAAAAACCAAGAATGATAAGCGAAAGCGCTGATTGCCAAGAACATTAATATGAACTAGCAGATATCACATCCAAGAACTTTAGATAAATTGGGGAGACCACCATCAGGTAGTCTCCCCGTTTTGCGCTCTTCGAAGGAAAAGACAGTTTTATCATTCTACTTAGTATCATACAGTATCTATATTTTTATTTATCACATAAAATGGTAAACGGTTGATAATAAAGTAGTTATGCTTTTCCATTTCTAATAATTTTCTATATTTTAATTATATCACTCAACAACCGACAGTGATAAAGACTATATTTGCGAATGAAATAAACTCACAACAAAGCTTACTTGTTTTTAAAAATCGAAACTTATGAAAAAAGAAAGATTATTGTCATTATTGTTAATCTTAATGGTTTCAATTACGGTCTTCGCTCAGAACACATTATATTCTGGACGAGTCTTTGACGAATCGGGTGAACCAATTATTGGAGCATCTGTTGTAGTGAAAGGCACCTCACAGGGATCTGTTTCCGACATGGATGGCAAATTCAGTTTTGAAGGGACAGAAGGCGCCACATTGGTTATATCATATATAGGCTATTGCTCCCAAGAATTGCGAGGCACAAAAAATATGGTTATTACCTTAAAAGAAGATTCAAAGGTTCTTACAGATGTCGTTGTCATCGGTTATGGTGTACAGAAAAAGAGTGTTGTCACAGCTTCTATCGCCAAAGTAGGAGCTGACGAACTCGGTATAGCAGCTCCGGTGCGTATGGATAATGCCTTGAAAGGTTTGGTATCAGGTGTCCAGGTCACTCAAGCATCTGGTCAACCAGGTTCCAGTAGTAAAATCCGTATCCGTGGAACAGGTACCATCAACTCTTCTGACCCGTTGTATATCGTCAACGGTATGCCTATTGAAGGAGGCATCGACTATCTAGACCCTTCAGATATCGAGAGCATAGAAATCTTGAAGGACGCAGCCTCGGGTGCCGTTTACGGTTCTCGTGCCGCCAATGGTGTTGTCCTCGTAACTACCAAGAAAGGTAAGATAGGCAAGGTGAGCGTATCCTACGATTTCTCTTACGGTTGGCAGAACCCTTGGCATAAGCGCAATATGATGAATGCCACCGACTATACCACCATGATGAAAGAAGCAGCCGGTTATGCTGGTATGACCGATATCGACGAGAAACTCGCCAGCTTCGGCAAAAATAATACCGACTGGCAAGATGTTGTGTTCAACAGTAATGCTCCTGTCCAAAACCATCATCTCTCTATTAGTGGCGCTTCAGATAAGCTGAACTACTTTCTTGCTTTGGGGTATTACAACCAAGAGGGTACTATCGGTGGAAATTACGGACGTAGTAACTATGAGCGTTTGAGCATCAACAGTAATACCAACTATGTCATCTTTGATGATTCCAAGGAACGTAACTGGTTGAAGAAACTCACCATAGGTTCAGATCTCTCATATTCACGAATCAACAATACGAATATCGAGACCAACTCACTTACCGGTTCGGCTCTTGGTAATGCTATCTTTCTTTCACCACTGATGGGTGTCTATGCCGACGACCCAGCAAATCTGGAAGCCACCTATGCCGACCAGATCAAACAGTATGGGCCTCTAGTAGTTGACAAGGTGACCGGGCGCTTACTGTCCATCCCTACCCAGGATTTCAATGAGATCACCAACCCTCTAGGCTATCTCTCATTGCCAGGTACAAAATACAACTCTGATAAGTTTGTAGCCAACTTCTATGCAGAGGTTGCCCTTTGGGACAACCTGAAATTCCGTACCTCCTATGGCGTAGACCTCTCTTTCTGGGGCGAAGATGGATGGAACTATCCCTACTACCTTGGCGTGAATGCCCATAACGACAAGAGTTCCGTTACATCACAGATGAATCGTGGTTTACGTTGGCAAGTGGAGAATGTACTCTCATACGATAAAACCTTCGGCAAACATAGTTTGAACGTTGTGCTGGGTCAGTCAGCTATTCAATATAAAGGTCGCTACCTCTCCGGTAGTGCACAGGATTTGATCGCCATCGACGGTACCAAGACAAATATCGACTTCACAAGCGGTCTGAAGACCGATGGCAAGCGTGATGTATCAGGCAGTCGTTTTTCTCCTCACACTTTGGCTTCTTATTTTGCCCGCGTGAGCTACAACTATGACGAACGCTACATGTTACAAGCAACAGTACGCCGTGACGGTTCAAGTAATTTCGGTCCGAACAACAAATGGGGTGTATTCCCATCTGCTTCATTAGGTTGGAATATCACCAACGAGAAGTTCATGGAACATCGTCCAGACTGGTTGAGTAATATGAAGATTCGCGTATCTTGGGGTAAGAATGGTAATGAGGCCATCAATTCATTCCTCTATACAGCTAATGTAGCCATGGGCAGCAACTATGCCTTTGGTGGTGGAAGTTCACAACAAGTGATGCCTGGAAGTAAACCTTCTGGTACACCCAACAAGAATATCAAGTGGGAAGAAAGTGAACAGACCGACCTCGGTATCGACTTAGGTTTTTTCGGTCAAGCACTTACCTTTACAGCAGACTATTTCAAGAAGACAACCAACGGTATGTTGAAAGAGATGAGTGTGAACAGTTATCTAGGTGAAAGCAAACCTTGGGGAAATGTAGGTGTCATGGAAAACTCCGGTGTTGAGTTCGAGTTAGCCTATAAGTATCATCACAACGACTTCAACTTCCGTGTTGCCGGTAACATCAGTTACTTGAAGAATAAACTTGTCGACCTCGGTAACGGTGTAGGGTACGAAACCTATGATAATGTACACCAAATAGGTAATGTGAGTCGTGCCGAGAACGGAATGCCTTACCCATTCTTCTGGGGCTATAAAACCAACGGCATCTTCCAGAATCAGTCAGAGGTAGACAGTTATGTGAACGCCCAGGGCAAGAAGTTACAACCTAATGCACAAGCAGGAGACGTCATCTTCGTAGACTACAATGGTGATGGCGTCATCGATGATGCCGATAAGACGATGATTGGTAAAGGAGATCCAGACTGGACATATGGTTTAAGTTTCACAGCAAGTTGGAAGAACTTCGACCTCAACATGTTGTGGGCAGGAAGTATTGGCAACGACATCTTCGATGCGACCCGTCGCCTCGACCTTCGCTACGTAAACCTCCCACAGGAAATGATCAATCGTTGGCATGGTGAAGGCACATCCAATACGATGCCACGCTTCACATGGACCAACGACAACGATAACTATCGCGCCAGCGACCTCTATATCCACGACGGCTCATATCTTCGTCTGAAGAATATCCAGTTGGGTTACACCCTTCCACAGATGCTCACCAGAAAAGTCTTCATCAACAGTCTGCGCTTCTATATTGCCGTAGAGAACTTCATCACGATAACCAGTTACAAAGGTCTTGAACCAGAGATCTCTTATGGAACCCAAAGCGGTATCGACCGAGGCTACTATCCACAGAGCCGCACTTTTACAATCGGAGCTAACATTAAATTCTAACTATTTATCTGAATATTATGAAAAAGAAAAATATATCTAAGTTAATGGTGATGGCAGCCATGACAGTCGCCTTCACTTCATGTGGTGACAACTTTCTGTCGGTAGAACCTTCCAGTAGTGTGCCCATCGATGGCTACTACACCACAAAATCACATATCGAAGAAGCTATGACCGCTGCCTACGACCCATTACATTGGTACGACTATTTCTCAGGCTGGTGCCCACTCTTCCTTGTTGCTGACGCCCAAGGCGATGACATCTATGTAGGTGGAGGTTCTACCAGTGACCAGACAGAGATACATCTAGCATCACAGTATAAGTCAACGAGTTTGATGAACTTTAGTGGCGCTTGGTCAGCCAGCTATTCTGGCATCAACCGTTGCAATCTACTCATCAAGGATGCCGAAGAAAGCGACCTCTCAGAAGTCGATAAGGCAACCTATGTCAACGAAGCCAAAGCTCTGCGCTCATGGTATTATCTTGTACTCTGGAAGTTCTGGGGTAACATTCCATACTATGAAACAAACCTCGACTATCCGTATATCGCAGAACAATTTGGTCATGATGAGATTTATAATAAAGTTATCGCCACACTCGACGAAGTTATCACAGCCAAAGCGCTACCTATGAAACAGCCTAAAGAAAAAGCTGGGCGTGTGACAGATGCCTTTGTGAAGATGCTCTATGCCGACTGGGTGATGTATCAGAACGACAAGTCCCGCTATGCTACGGCATTTAAATATATGGAAGATATCATCAATTCCGGAGAATATTCATTAATGAACGATTTCGGAGCCATCTTCGAACAAGAAAACGAATGGTGTAGTGAATCAATCTTCGAAATCAACTATTTCGCCAAGGGCTCAACCCGTGACTGGGGAGACGCCAGCGCACCCGGCGGAACAGTAGTACCAGCCATGATCGGTGTCGACGGACTGTCTGGTTCTCCAGACTACGTAGGCGGATGGGGTTTCTGCGATGTTTCCAAGGAAGTATACGACCAGTATGAAGAAGGCGATCAACGTCGCGACGGCGGTATCCTCTGCATGAAGAAATATATTGAAGACAATGCAGCCAAGGGCATCACCATTTCCTATGGCGGCCGATATCAGAATACCGGTCTTTTCTTGCGCAAATATCTAGGACGAGTTGGCGGCAACAACGGAGCATCAGCATCTAGCGACCTAGGATGGGACAACAACCAGCGTATCTACCGCTATGCCGAAACGTTGCTCAATGCCTCAGAACTTGCTTTGCGCACAGGCGACCAAACAAAAGCCGACAAATATCTCAACATGGTTCGTCAACGTGCCGGAGTAGAGAACAAGACACCCACACTCGATGTATTACTCAACGAGCGTCGCCTAGAGTTTGTTGGTGAAGGCAAACGCTATTATGACCTTGTTCGTTTCGGCAAGGCTGCCGAGGTACTGAAACCCGGTGGCGGTAAGGTACTCAACAAGGCAAAGACCGCTTACGACCAAGTAGGTATTCCAGAGCGTATCCAGTGGACAGAGAACAAGAAATATCTACCAATACCACAAGGCGAGATCGAGACGGCAAAGGGAACCTTGACACAAAATAATTATTAGAACTATGGGTAAGTCAGCTTGAATCTGTTTTAAAGGTTCTGTGCGGGGACATCGCTAACGAGCTTTGTCCCTCTCTTTTTGACAAAAAGAATGTATTCTTTGCCCTGTTAGAAAATAAATATGTATCTTTGCGAGAGATATATAACCTTTTTACCTACATGAGAACCAATTATCCACATCAATATGTTACATCAATCCTACTAGTAATCTGTCTCATCTGTCCTTGTTCACTCACGACCGCTAATGCTACAGGTGACACAAAGACACAGAACCTCGATTCATTATATCAAGTACTGGATTACGAACTGTCGCGATCAGAAGGCTACATTCATGCCAAGAATATAGCTATCAGTCATCTAAAGGACGAACTGAGAAATTCTTCAGCCCCCCATTCCCAGTTTGTCTGTTGCAAACAATTATTCCAAGAATATCAGTCCTTGAACAACGATTCAGCCCTAGTATATATCTATCGCTGTATACAGTTGGCCCAAAAAATCAAAAGTGTTGCCGACGAGAAAGAATGTAAGGCCCTAATGGCCTATCAATGTTCTTCAACGGGTTTGTTCGCCGAGGCTTTGCAGATTCTTAACAGTATCGGAGGGATTCCAGAGTCAGAAGAAGCCCGTAATCAATATCTCTTTGCTTCGACACATTTATATGGAGAGTTGGCATACTATACAAAGATTCCGGAGAGACGCAAGCAATATTTGATGAAGCAGCAAGAATACGATGAGTTACTATATCGCGCCTTTCCCCCCACAAGCGACAAATATCTGCAACGCAAGGAGATGGTATGCTATTCGGGCGGCAACTTCAAGGGAGCAATTCATTATAGCAATATCAGGTTGAGTGGTGTGAGCGAGAACGATCGTAATTATGCCGTCGTGGCCTACTATCGCTATCTAGACTATCGACTGACAGACCGCATAGACCTTCGCAAATATTGGCTGTTGAAGGCAACGATCTGTGACATTCGTAATGCCGTGATGGATCAGGGAGCAATGTGGGAACTGGCCAGGATTCTCCAGCAAGAAGGCGATCTGGAACGCAGTCATCGCTACATCCGATTTGCATGGAATTGTGCTCATAAGTTTAGTACCCGTGTACGCAGTTGGCAGATTTCCCCTGTGATGTTATCGATAGATGAATCATATCAGCAGCGACTCAACACCAGCAACCATATGCTCACGATGTATCTCGTTGCCATCAGCATATTGGTCGTAATCCTCCTGTGTGCCGTCGTATACATCAATCACCAACGTAGTAGAATTGCCGTGGGTCGGGAGAATCTTCGCAAGAGCAACGAGATGCTTTCTGATGCAAACGGTAAACTGTCGTTGATGAATGAAGAACTAAAGAAGGTGAACGAGAACCAATTACAACTCAACCTACAACTTTCCCAGGCCAACAGAGTGAAGGAAGAATATGTTGGGCGCTTCATGAGCATGTGCTCAGTGTATATCGACAGGATGGATGTCTTTCGTAAACAAGTGAACAGACTTGTGAAAGACCATGAATATCAGGAACTATATTCCTTGACCCGTAAACCGGGAAGACAGGAGAAACAGTTGGATGAGTTGTATGAGAATTTTGATTCAGCCTTTCTACATCTGTTTCCTAATTTTATCAGCGACTTCAATAAACTGTTGAAACCGGAGGTTCAGATGACAGAAGGGGAGGACGGTCGCCTTTCTACGACCCTTCGTATCTTTGCCTTGATACGTCTAGGTATCGATGATAGTTCCAAAATATCAGAGTTCCTACATTGTTCTGCAAACACTATCTACAACTACCGTTCGCGTGTCAGAAATGTCGCTATCATGAACCGTGATGAATTCGAACAATATGTGAAGAAGATTGGTATGGAATAAAGAAATAATTGGGGCAGAATACATGGCAATTGCATCTCATTTATCCCATAATACTTGGCGATCATGGCAATACACGTTGGGCCACAATCCATAACATTATGCTGCTGCAGAATAGGGAATTTCCTCATTATATCCAATTATTGATTAACTATGATTATCTTTTTTGTTATATCAGCAAAAACTGCAAGTGAACTAGCTGTGTTCGGCAATAATTCCGGTTGTGTGATGTTCCAATGATACAAAGTTGCAAATGAATATTCTTTCTTCTCAGCTTGCATCACATAGACGATGGCATAATACCTCCCCTTCAACTTTACCCGATCAACACAGAGAATACGTTTTTTTGTGCCTAAAATGATGAGGTTACGCCAACACTTACCTGGTTGAAGAGTTTGATCTGTTTTCCATTCGTCTTCTATTTCAATACAGACAACGCCTTTGCTATCAAAGGTATAGTTGGGCTTCCAATTACGATATTCTTTATCAAGACTACATACAATTACTTTATCTGCTAAAATAAAGTTTATTTGCTTTCCCTTTAACGGAATATCGTTGATACAGTCTTTTATGAGGTGATATGCTGCATATTGTTTATTAAAATTGGCTTTGGTGATAAAATTTAAATCGTATCCTCCTGTATAGTTAGGGGATAAATAATCTTCATTCATAGGGAATTCTGCCATCGTGTTTTCGTCCGATATTTGTAACGGATGTTTGTTGATAGTAAGGTTGGACGAATCTGTAAATTCCAGATGAGAACTTGCGCATCCCGTCAAGAATAAAGCCAAAGCTATTACTTCGATTTTCTTTTTCATATCTTTTTCTAGAAACGATTAATTTCACTTGTTCTTGTATTAGTATTATACTTCTTCTGTTTATAGTTGAAGGTATATGAGATAAGCAGAGATGCATTACGGTTATCTCTGTTGCTGTATGATATGTCATTTACCCAGTTACATCGAGTTGTACTGGTATGTGAGCGTGGACTCAACATGTTATTTAGTGATAGCTGGAAAGACCAGTTTCGAATGTCTTTTGATACAGACAATTGTGTGTTCCATTGTTCTGTTGTTTCTTTGAAGAGAGAATAGTTCTTTCCATAATAATCCACAAAAAGCATAATATTCAGATTCTTTCTTAAACTGAATGTGTTATGTACTTTGAAGTTTACATATGGATCATTGAAATGCTTCGTCATATTCATGTAGGTATATGAAAAAGTCTGACTTCCTGTTCCGAACTCCAAATAAGGGGTGTAGATACCGAATTTGTGCCACCAGTTCGCACCTGCGCTCCATCTTACGTAGTTAGAGATATTGTTAGCTTTAGATAAAACGATATCTTGTTTTGTCCCAAAAATGTTTCTTGTCATTACAATATCATCATTAACAAAATCACATGAGCCGATTAAGCGAAAATTTTTATAAGAAGCAAGTAAATTGATAGAATGCGTAAAGGAATAATCTAATAAAGAATATCCCTGAACATAGTAGTATCTGCTTTGGTATTCTATATTATCGTTCAGTTCTGCGTACCCAGGGCGTCTTACAGTCTGCCTATAACCTAGTGATACGTTTGTGAACTGATTTGGATTATATGCAATATTCAATGTTGGGAATAAATTGCTGTAGGTTTTGCTCTGTGATTTTTGTTTCATGTCATTCATAAAATAGCTCCAATCTGCATATTCATATCGTATTCCACCGGTGAAGGAGAACTTACCTATAGAGGTGCATAAGTTGATAAAAGTGGCACCAAGCAGTTGCTCGTTTTTGTTTTGGGTCTTTTTCATCTCGGTTTCAATGTTTTCTTCTGCAAAATCAAAGCTTTGCTTATGATGGGAATAAGTAAATTCACCACCATAGTTGAGGGAGAATCTGCTGCTCAACTGGGTATTCAGGTCAGCCACAAATGAGTTCATTAGATAGTCCGACTTATTATCCGTAGATACGCTTACTTTGCTCTGTTCGTCATAAGCACTGGTTCTACCTTGCTTTCCTAGTAATATATCGTTAGTAAGATCTATTCTAGTTTTACCTATTGATTGCGAGTAAAACATATTTGTGAGCCACTTAGTTGGTTTGATCTTAGAAATATTCCGCCCATCAGCATAGAAATCCTCAACATCGTTAGTGAAATGATATATGCGTGCATCATCTATTAGATGCTTGTGCTCATACATTGTTAGTTGTGTGTTGAATCCCAAAGTCTGCAGGCTTGAAGGTTGGAAAGTTATTCCTAGATTAGTACTTTTGAAGTTCATATTATAGTTCAATGTCACATCGTTGGTATATAGTTTATTGGGGTCTATGAGTATGGCAGTCCTGTCTTCTGCATATTCACGGGTTTTATAATTTGCATATCCAATACCGCCAACAAACTGGCATTTGCCGAGGTTGTATACTATTGACGCGCCTTCATAATTAGAGAACTTCCGACCGAATGTAAGATTGGAATAGACATTACCACCTATACCATCAGGGTTATCTATTGTGTAGATCTTGATTACAGCTTTTACATCTGCAGAATAGCGTGTACCAGGATTTGTTATGACTTGTACCTTCTTCACCTGATCGGAATTGATGGTATTAAGGATGTTGTTATCGTAGACTTTACGATTGTTTAGATATACTACGGCTTCACCACGTCCAAATACGTTGTATTTGCCACCTCCACCAGAGACAAAGGGAATTTGATTCATTAGCTTGTCTAAATTTCCAGCTTTGGCAAGAATTGTATTTTGGACATTGGCAGTGATCATGTCTTGTCCGTTTTTGAATAGATTACGTGTACCCTTCACTACTACTTCATTCAATTCTTCAGATTGAGTTTTCAGAACAATAAGTAGTGGTTGCTGCACATCGCTACTAATTTTAATTGTATCAGAAGACATTCCAACGAATGATGTTATAAGATAACCTGATACTTTGTCATCCACAATGGGAATTGAAAAAGCTCCATTTTCTTTAGTAATACTCCCTGCCTGATAATGCATATATGAGTCCAGATACACTATATTTGCATATTCCACGGCTTTACCAGTTTGGTCACATACTTTCCCCGTTATAGTCTGACCTTTTATGAGAAGTGGCATAAAGGCCATAAATGAACTTATATATAATACTAGTTTTTCAACTTTCATTTTTAATCAACTTTTAGTTCTAATACATTATTGTCATATACATTTTGAATTATCATATAGAAAATATTTTCTTTGATGGTGCCAATATCTATACCTTCTATTAGATTATTCTGTTTAATATATTCACACAACTCATTTCCTGTAATGTAGTCCTGAAAGTAGGCTAGGAAAGTCGCCCAAAACATTCATCTATATCCAGATTATTTAGTATATTGTGGAAACGAGTATATGGCAAGTGCAATTCATCACGGAAGAGTTCTATGCCATAGTTATCGGTATATAGTTCTACATCATCATAGTATCTACGTAATGTTAAACAACTATATGCCATGGCACATAATGCATAACGATAATTAATCCATCCTCCATTGAAACGATTTTGGTAGGTGTTTTTATTGGAGTTAAGCATGGGTTTGCTCCAGAAACTTTGTACTATTTTCATATTTTGGTAATTTCAAATTTTTCAATGTTATGAAGATATCTTGAGATATGCATTGTATGAATCATGCAGAAATAGTCTAAATTAAACATTTTTGGCAGATGTTCAAAATTATTCTTATCCAATATTGTAGTATACATCATGCTTTTGTGTTTATTTCCCCATGAAGGTAATATTGGATCAAGGATAGACTTAGAAATAATTTTTCCTGTAAGATCTTTAAGGTCCATCTTGCTATTGACGATATATGAATCGGGAACATTTAAACCACACCTAGCAGCTTGCCATAATACATCAAACTTATTGATGTTCACACTATGGTAATCAGTTAGCCAGTTTCTATCTTTTAGTATATAGGTGAAATAGTTTATTACTTGATGGAACTCTTTGTTATCAAGTTCGCAAGCTAATTGCATGCCTGTTAATGTTATTTTAAGACGACGGTTAATGAAGTCGTAAGTGTTTATTCTAATAAAAGGGTGGTTATAATAATCAAGCCAATCTTGTACTAAGTCTGAACTTAGGTCTCCATCATTAGTAAGAATAAGAATCATTTTATATCTAATATAAAAGTGGGCGCACCCATAGGTTTGCGCCCACTGGGAGATTTAATGAAATAATTTAGTCACCGTAGACGCCGTCTTGAGATGCGCTACCATCATCACCAGCGTGACCACTAGAATAGCAAGTGACAGTGTTTAAAGTGTAACCACCTTTGAGACGTTTCATTTTTTCAACATCCATAGCACTAAATTTTGGATTGTTAATTTTTTTAGTTTTTTCATTTTAAATGTGATTTAAGTTAATAATAATGCCAATGTTTTTACATCTTTTGGCAAGATAGTTTAACGCATTTAACATTACAAATGTAAATAAAATATTTAATTTTGTCATTTTATTTTAAACTCGTTAATGTATTTAACTTTCTTTACACATCCCTGAATTCAAGTTAATAACGCAACAAGTGTCTCAAATGGATAAGTGTGCAAAGAATATACAAAAGGGGGACAAAAGATTCATGATGTCTTCCGTCCCCGACATTAAATGTTTATCTTTGCAAACAAACTCCTACATAAGTTGCAAATATGACAAAACATTTAACTGTGCAGCAAAGATACGAAATATCTTTCAGACTACAAAATAAAGAACGCCCTATCGACATCGCCAAGGCATTGGCGTTCTTCCCTTTATCAAGTTTTCTCATAGACAGCATATTGGTGTTCCTTTCAACCAAAGTGACAATTGCTCCACTTCCATTCTTGCCAACAATCGTGTCCATTTCAAAGTCGCCAAACCGGCTACCGTTAGCTTCTTTGGGCCTTTCATCTATGCTAATTCTATTAGGGATAAAACAACGAGAAGCACTTACAGGTCGCTTTCTATGTTTAAGTCTATGGCGACAGTTCTTATATAAATCTCCACCGTGAGACTTATCCTTGCGTATTATCTTGTAAATGGTCTCATGAGATATGGAAATACCCTCAAGAGCCAGAGTTCCTGATATTTGTTTGGGTGACCATTGCTCTGTAACCAATAGATCAATAACACGACTCATTGTTTCTTTCTTTATGGTGCGATTACCTGGATTGCGTCGCTTACGATAAATACTATTGCTCTGAGCTCTCTTCCAATTGTATATACCCCTCTTGCCACTATTACGCTTTATTTCACGTGTAATAGTTGATGGATGAACATTTATAGCTGCAGCTATATCTTTTTTCTTTATTCCTTGCTGGAGTAAGATAAAAATTGTGTATCTTTGCTCCGAAATCAGTTGTTTGTACATGAGCAATGCAAAATTAATTGATTTTAAGGAGACTTCGGTCTCCCTTTTTTTATATGCATCGCTAGTTGATTTTTCGACTCCATGGTGGCTGCTCGCCCCCAAACCCCTCAGTGTTTTATGGTATAGATTATTTGATTATACCTCACCGAAAAATTGCACTTCTATCTTGAACTTGCACATTCTGTAACATAAAAACGTGTTATTGCGAATAATTAAGGTATGAAGAATGGTTCATGTCAATAGAATCATCCATACGATACAGAGAATAGGGCGAAAATTATAGGCATAAAAAAACTGCAGGGAATCACTTCTCCGCAGCTTCTATCTTTTTGTGGTATAAATTTCAAAAGAAAGTGCGACCCTTCGCACGTTATCCTTTTATTATCCTTGTTTCTAACAATCTCTTACCTTCTAAAACCTATTCGTTAATCACAATCTTAAAACCTAATAACTAAAAACCTAAATTTATTACTACTAACCTAAACAATCTATTAACCTTTTGATGTTACAAAGATATATAGTATTTCTGGAATGGCAATAGATTTCTTCTCAAATTACTGATTTTTAAAGGTTTTCTTGATATGCGTCAATTTTCTGTGCTCGCGCACAATCCTTTTTAAATTATCGAAAGATTTATTAAGAATCGGAGATATGTGATGCGATTTCAGCCTATATTATATGTTAGGTGTCTGCCTTTCATGCGACTGGTGACGCCGAGTGTGGTAGCGATAGCTGTCAGTACAGAGATGACGAGATGCAGAATCATTTTCCAAGTATCGTGTTTAGACATAGTGATATAGATTTAATAGATTGAACATTTAAGATTCCTTTGAGTTGCTACTTAAATCCAGGGGGCACCCGTTAGTTTCTTCGAGTGCCCCGGAGGGAATTGCTCTCCAACGATTACCTGTGTAAACGTAACCTCTCCTCGATCCATTGAAAGATGATGAAGAATGCCGGTACCAGAAAAAGTAAGGCCATGATACCGAAAAGCATCCCCCCAACCACACAAGAAGCTAAAGAGCGAGAACCATTAGCGCCAGCCCCCGTAGCCACCATGAGCGGTAACATTCCCAAGAACATCGTGAGCACAGTCATGAGAATCGGGCGAAAACGATCGCGCGCCGCCGCACAAGCCGCCGGTACAAGTCCCATGCCCTCCTTGCGATGACTCACAGCATACTCCGTGATGAGAATACCAGTCTTGGCAAGCAAACCAATCAAGAGAACGATACCCGTCTGCATATAGATGTTGTTCTGGAAACCCAGAAGTTGAGCCATCACAAAACTGCCTAGGATTCCCACAGGAACCGCCAAGATGATGGCGAAAGGCAAGATCAGACTCTCGTAGAGCGATGCCAACACAAGGTAGATGATGAGCAGACTCAAGGCAAAGACAAGAGCAAAGTTCCCCTTCGACTTACTTTCCTCGAGCGACATTCCACCATACTCATAGCCATAACCCAACGGAAGCGTCTTCTTGGCCACCCGTTCGATAGCCTCCATGGCCTGACCATTACTTTTACCCCTCGCCGGAGTACCGGTAACGTTGATACTATTGAACATATTGAATCGCGACAAACTCTGCGGGCCCTGCGTCTGAGTGAGCCTCACATATTGAGCAACAGGTGACATCTCACCATTCCCTAGTCTGACATAGATATTGTTGAGCGACTCTGCATTTACACGAGCATTCGGTTCAGCCTGCATCGTGACATTATACAAGCGCGAAAATCTGTTGAAGTTAGAAATATAACTACCACCATAATACCCCTGTATCGTCTGCAAGATCGCATTTGGCGAGATACCCGCACGCTCACATTTCGCCGCATCAATATCCACCCAATATTGTGGATAGTTGACACTAAAATCCGAATAAGCCATATCAATCTCCGGTTGGCGACACAGTTCCTTGACAAACCGCTCCTTCACCTGCTGGAAAGCCTCTATGCTACCCCCGTTCTTATCCTCCAGATTCAAGTCGAAGCCACTATTCGTACCGAATCCCGGTATGAGCGAAGGCGACATCACCAAGACATTAGCCCCCGCGATATCCTTAGCAGCCTCATTGATCTTCTCCGTGATAGCCATGATACTCTCATCCTTGCCACGCTCATTCCACGGTTTGAGCGGAACAAAGAACATACCCGAGTTACTACCCGAACCCGTAAACGAATAACCATTCGTCATCGCTTGATGCGCAATGCCTGGAATATTTCGGAGAATCCGTTCCATCTGCGCCAGCGACTTCGCATTCTCGCTGAGCGACGTACCCGGTTTGGTATTCATATTCACGTAGAGCATACCCGTATCCTCATCAGGGACAAGAGCTACAGGAGTAATCCTCGTCATCACCACCAATAGACCGATGGCAGCAGCCACAATCCCCAAAGAGATATATCTATGCTTCATAAATCGGAAAGCAATATGTGCATATTTAGCGCTCACCACGGAGAATACCGCGTTGAAAGCATGGCGGAAACGAGCAGCAAAATTCTGTTTCTCCACACCATTCTCATCAGTATACGGGCGCAACAGAAGCGCACAGAGCGCAGGCGATAACGTGAACGCATTCAGCGCCGAGATGCCGACGGCAGCAGCCATGGTGAGACCAAACTGGCGATAGAAAGCCCCCGACGTGCCCCCTATCATACTTACCGGGATGAAGACGGCCATGAAGATGACCGAAGAAGTGAAGAGTGCCATCGCCACATTCCGCATCGCATCTGTCGATGCCAGATAAGGCGAACGATAACCCTTATCAAAGTTGGCTTGTACAGCCTCCACCACGATGATAGCATCGTCTACAACCGTTCCTATGGCCAGTACAAGGGCAAAGAGAGTGAGCAAGTTGAGCGTGAACCCAGCCATCTGCATAAAGGCAAAAGTACCAATGAGCGACACGATGATACTTACCGTCGGAATCAACGTCGACTTGATATCCTGCAAGAACACATACACCACGAGGATCACCAATAATATCGCCTCTATCAACGTCTCCACCACCGTATTGATACTCGCGTCCAGATACTGTTTGGCATCGTTGATCTTCTGGAAATGCAAACCCTCTGGCAAATTCTTCGCGATACCATCCATCTCACGGTCAATCTCCTTGATGATTTGCGAAGCATTCGTTCCCGATGTCTGTTGTATCATCATGATGGCCGCAGGATGCCCATCCACAGAATTCGTATAGTTGTAAGCATCAGCACCTATCTCCACACGAGCCACATCACCAAGACGGAGAATCTCCCCGTCAGCCTTACTCCTGATTACGATGTTAGCAAATTGTTCCGGAGTAGAGAAACGTCCCCGATATTTCATCGTATAGACATACGTATTGTCATGGTTCTCACCAAAAGCACCCGTAGCAGCCTCTATATTCTGATTAGCCAAGGCCGTAGAAATATCCTCAGGGACCAACTTATATTGCGCCATCTTATCCGGTTTGAGCCACAGACGCATGTTATAGTTGCCACCATACATCATCACCTTACCTACACCCGTGATGCGCTTCAACCTCGGGATAATGTTGATACTCATGTAATTGTTGAGGAAATTCTCATCAAACTGCTTATTATCAGAATATAAAGATAACGTCATCAACTCACCACTCTGATCCTTTTCCGTGGTAACACCCTGGCGCGTCACCTCGGCAGGCATGAGCGCAAGAGCAGCCTGCACACGATTCTGCACGTTCACAGCCGCCATGTCCGGGTGTACCCCCTTCTTGAAATATATCGTAATACTGGCATCTCCCGCGTTAGAAGCCGAAGAAGTCATATAAGTCATGCCCTCCACACCATTGATACTCTCCTCCAAAGGTGTGATCACACTCTTGATAACCGTCTCAGCATTAGCTCCCGTATAAGACGTAGACACATTGACCGTAGGAGGCGCCATATCAGGGAATTGCTCGATAGGCAACTGAAACAACGAAACGAGTCCCATAAGAATGATGAGAATAGATATGACGGCCGAGAAGATCGGACGCTCTATAAAAGTCTTTAAAGTCATAATTCCTTAGTTTTTAATGATCACATCACCGGCTTTCAAACCGCTCATCACGATATAGTTCTTACCATCATTTTGCGGATATACCTTAATCTCCGTTAATCGAGTTTTACCCCTAACCACCTTTTTCACCAACAGTTTATCCTGTAGCTGACTTACGACAGTCTGGGGAATCACCACAGCGTTTCTGAAGGTGGTAGGCATGAGCACATTTCCCGTAGCCCCACTCAGCAACAGACGCTTACTATTGTCGAAATACGCCCGTACGCTCACGCTACCCGTGGTTGGATCCAGTAGACCACAGATCGTCTTCACTTTTCCCTTGACATCGTAGAGCGACCCATCATTCATCTGCCACGTGACAGGGGGCATCTCCCGGAGCGCCCTTTCCTTACTACCATATTTGCGGAGCAAAGAAGACAACTGATCCTGGTTGAGAGAAAAATAGGCCACCATCACAGCATTATCAGAAATATAAGTGAGAGGCTTCGTCATGGTAGGCGACACCAACGAACCCACCTTATGAGGGATAGAACCGACAACACCCACCGACGGACTCCTCACCACCGTGTACGACAAACTATTGCGGGCGTTCACCACTTCGGCATGAGCCTGTTCCCATTGCGCCTTGGCCTGTGCCACCTGATTGCGCGTCTGAGCTATCGTGAAAGCCGACTCAATCTTCTTCTGATACAACTTCATCTTACCCGCGAGCGTGAGACGAGCGTTGGCGAGAGCCACCAGTGCCGCGTGCTCATTGGCGATGGCCGTATTGAGTGCAGCACGTTGAGCCACCTGATTTAGAACAAAAAGAGGTTGGCCGGTCTTCACAGACTGACCTTCCTCTACCAAGAGACTTATGATTTTGCTCTCTATTTGTGGAAAAACTGCAATATCTTGTCTTCCTCGCATGGTTGCAGAATACGCAGTTGTGAGGGTAACGTCTCGCGTCGTTACCGTCATCCTCTCTTTTTTGTTTTCTGTTTCGCTCTGCGTCTCTTGATTATTGTTACATCCTACAAACAATAGTATACATGCGGTATTTAATATAAAAACTATGCTCTTTCTCATTTTTATCCTTTTTGATTTTCCGTCTGCAAAATTACGATATATAGTATTGTCGACACACATAAAGATGACTGAACCGTAGAAAATGACGGTTGAAGTGTATTTTTCTACGGTTCAGTAATATGCGGAAGGGTAGGGAAACGGGAAATAATTACCTTTGCAAGAGAATAACGACAATAAAAATGGATAAAATACTTGTATCACATTTCGATTTATATTATCTTTGTGACATGGAAATCAAGAAACTACTGCCCGGTTGGCGCGACATATTGTTGCTTCTAGAACTATGGTTAGTCGCCATACTCTTGAGTTGTGGCTATTTTAGTATCATCGCCCAAGAACCTATGTTTGGCGACCATTATAAGGTTATGGACTTTGTGCGCGATTGCTCCTCGATGATCGCCTTCATCGGCATCTCGTTAGTCCTCAACCGACTGTTCATCTATCTCTTCCAACCTCTGAAACATTATGTGGGCAAGATGTTTCTATATTCGTTGTTGCTATTGGCCGTGAATACGTTGGTGGCCTCCCTCTATGCTTCCATCGACGAAATCTCCCACGATGAATATGTCGCGTCGGTCTACGTGTTCTGTCTGATCGCAACCTTCATCTCAAGCGTCCATGCCAATATCGTGTTCCAGCGAGCCTATCGCGAACAGATGGAGAGTAGACACAAACTGGAGATGGAAAATGCTCGACAGAAGGAAGTCAACTTGCAGACCTCGCTTATGGCACTCAAGAGTCAAGTGGCCCCACATTTCCTCTTCAACAACTTTAGTATTCTCTCCGACCTAATCGACGAAAGTCCGAGCGATGCCCATGCCTTCCTGGATAGTCAGTCGCGTGTCTATCGCTACAAACTGGTAAACATGAATACGCATCTTGTCTCCCTCCACGAAGAATTGCAAATGCTCCGCTCGTATGTAGAACTCATCAAGACCCGATTCGGCAAAGCTATACAGGTAAACTTCCCCGAGGAACGGTCGGGAATGGTTCCACCGCTCGCGCTCCAGTTGTTGGTGGAAAATGCCCTCAAGCATAATGCCCATTCGCTCAAGAATCCCTTGGTGATAGATATTCGCCTCTGTGAAGATTATCTGTTGGTTAGCAACAAGATACACCCCCTTTCCTCTTGCATCGAATCAACGGGATTAGGTCTATCCAACCTTCGCGGACGCTATCAACTATTATCGAAAGAAACCATCGAAGTTGTCGACGACGCCCAGATGTTTACCGTAAAGATACCCATATTATGAAAATATTGATCATAGAAGACGAATATAGAAACTACAACCGATTACAGAAACTCCTGTTGGAATACGACCGCACCCTCGAAATCGATGGTCCGTTGGAATCAGTAGCCGAAGTACGCCAATGGTTGCACACCCATCAAGGCAGTCAAGCCCCCGACATCATCTTCTCGGATGTCCGTCTGAGCGACGGCATCGCCTTTGACGCATTAGGAGATATGAGTTCATCCACATCCCTTGTGTTCACCACCGCCTACGATGAATACGCCCTACAAGCCTTTCGCTACAACGGGTTAGCCTATCTGATGAAACCCGTCGACCCAGACGAGTTGAAGACAGTCATGAACCGAATACAAGAGATGCGTATGCCCGACAAAAGCCTTCAGATGCTCATGCAACAGATGAAAGTCCATCAGATGAAATATCGTGAACGCTTCCTCGTCGCCTACAAAGACGGTTTCTTGGTCGTCAACGTATGCGACATCAGTCATATCTGTACCGAGAATAAAGACACACGCATCTATCTCAAAGACGGTAAAAGATATAGCATCTCGCAGACCCTCGAAGAACTCGAACACGAGTTGTGCCCCGACGACTTCTTCCGCGTCAGTAGACAGTATATCCTACATATTGATGCGATAGGCGGACTGAAGACCCACTTTGTAGGAAAATATCGCATCCTCTTGACCTATTATCCCGAAATCGACGTGATGTGCAGTCGCGAGCGAGCCCCTCAACTCAAAGAATGGCTGGGGAAGTAAGGTATAAGAATTCCTAAAAAACGTACACGGGACGGCGGGAATCACATATTTTTATTATCTTTGCAGCATGAAAAAACATTCAAAAGAGGAGAAACTGAAGGCTTTCGGTCGATTACTTGATGTTCAGGAGCGACTGAGGAAAGAATGCCCTTGGGATAAGAAGCAAACCTTTGAGAGTTTGCGACCGAACACAATAGAGGAGACCTTTGAACTTTGCGACGCTTTGATGAAGAACGATATGAAGAATATCTGCAAAGAGTTGGGCGATGTGTCGGAACATGTGCTGTTCTATAGTATGCTCGGCGAGGAACAAGACGGATTTGATATCGCCGACGTGTGCAATTCCCAAGCCGACAAACTGATGTTTCGTCATGATTTCATCAATTGGAACGAAGAGGGTGACTGGTATGTCACGAATCCGGAACTCAAGATCAACGCACGTGGACAAGTGGTTTATCGTGATGAAGACGAGGTGGATGCGTCTAATCCCGAAACGGCCGCTCAGGTGGAGTCTACTTGGGAACAAAGGAAACAGAAAGAGCGTGACGGCAATAAGACCGTTCTCTCCGGAGTTCCAGACTCGCTCCCTTCGCTCATTAAGGCTTATCGCATTCAAGATAAAGCTCGTAACGTGGGGTTTGACTGGAAAGATAAGGCAGACGTATGGGATAAGGTACGCGAGGAGATGGGCGAACTTGAAACAGAACTTCGCAAAGGGGATAAGGAACGCTCCACACGAGAGTTGGGCGATTTTCTGTTTAGTGTCATCAACGCAGCCCGCTTGTATCATCTGAATCCCGACAACGCCCTCGAGAGTACCAATCAGAAGTTTACTCGTCGTTTCAACCACGTAGAGAAACGATTGAAAGAGATGGGTAAAGACTTTAGCGAGAGTAGTCTTGAAGAGATGGATGCCCTTTGGGATGAAGCCAAACGACAAGAGAAAGATAAACAGAAAAAATAAAGACAATGAAGAAGATACTATATGCATTCGTAGCGCTCGTGGTCATCGCCATGGCGAGTTGTAATGGAAAAGGAACCAAACGGGCCGTACTTTCGGCTACCGAGGATAGTACAAATGTAGAGGTCGACGAGAACGATTCTACCGTCTATGGCGTTGCGGGAGATGGCTCGGCAATGCATTCTCTCGAACTCATCACAGACGATGGCGATACGATTACCTATTTGATGAATTTGGATAGCGACACCGATCCAGTCGTTGGCGGTATCATGACAGGCGACCGTATGGCCGTTATCGGATATAAGGATGGTGACGGCGAGATGATAGCCAATAAAGTTATCAATATCACGACCTTACTCGGTAAATGGACAAGTATCGACAAGAATTTTCAAATCGAGGAGGGTGGCAAGATCGAAAGCTATGTCAAGGCAGAACAGAATCCATGGACTAGTTGGCGAATATCCAATGGTCGTCTAGTCATCAACCGCGATACCTTCGATATCAACAACCTATCGGCAGACAGTTTGAGTCTGGAAAACAAGAACGGAATTTTCGATTATAAGCGTCAAAAGTAGTGGAACCTTTTAGAGTTCATATCCTGGGATGCGGTTCTGCCCTTCCCACACTTAAGCATAATGCCTCGTCGCAGGTGGTGGAAATCAGAGAGAAACTCTTCATGATCGACTGCGGAGAAGGTACTCAGATGCAGCTTCGTAAGTCTAGAATTAGGTTTACCAAGATCAGTTGTGTATTCATCTCCCATCTCCATGGCGACCATTGTTTCGGTCTTATCGGCATGATCTCCACGTTTGGGATGCTTGGTCGTACGGCAACGCTCCGGGTTTATGGCCCTAAAGAACTGGGCTCGGTGCTCGATTCTCAGATCAAGACATTCTGTCAGGGGCTCGAATTCCAAGTAGAATTCCATGCCGTAGACACTACGAAAAAAGCGGTCATCTACGAAGATCGTTCTCTTACTGTAGAGAGTATACCTCTCCGACATCGTATGCCAACCTGTGGATTCCTATTCCGTGAAAAGCCGACCCTTCCGCATATCAAACGAGATATGATAGATTTCTATCATGTACCGGTTTCCCAAATCAACAATATCAAGTTGGGTGCTTCTTGGACTACTCCAGACGGCGATGTTGTCGACAACAGTAGGTTTGTGGAACCAGCCGATCCGCCACGTTCTTATGCCTACTGTAGCGATACGAAGTATATTCCTGAACTTCATAACCTTATCGATGGCGTAGATACTTTATATCACGAATCTACCTATGCCAGTGATAATGCCGATCGTGCCCGCAAATATCATCATTCCACAGCACAAGATGCCGCCTCCGTGGCACGAGATGCACATGTGGGCAAACTCCTCTTGGGACATTATAGCGCCCGCTATAACGACGAATCGGTTATCCTACGTGAGGCCCAAGAAATCTTCCCAAATAGTTTCCTCACCAACGAGGGAATGGTCTTTGACGTATAAAGGTATATCGGTATGGGAAAAATATATACAAAGACAGGTGACGAAGGACTTACTTCCTTATCGGGTGGTTTGCGTGTGGAGAAGGATGACGTGCGCATAGAAGCCAATGGGCAAATCGATGAACTCAACTGTTTGCTCGGTATCGTCATCACGATGATGGCTGATGAAGATGAACATAAGACTGATTTGATGGCCCTTCAGAACGAACTTATGAATACGATGAGTATCATCGCGACGCCCGAGGGACGTGACCCCCATCGGCATCTTTCGTCAGATTTAGTAGAATATCTCGAATCCCAAATCGATATCCTCAGCACATCTCGCCAATTCCGTTTCGTCTTGCCCGGTGTAAATGCCTTGGAAGCCCATCTACAGATGGCCCGAAGTAAATGCCGTACGGCCGAGCGCCGCCTTTGGACAGCACATCGACAATACCCTATAGACCCTACGATTCTGAAATTCTTCAATCGTCTGAGCGATTATCTCTTTGCGCTGGCCCTGCATTATTCAGACAATCATCGCTATCATTCGCGTTAAAGGATATTCATATTTTTGTATTTTCATATTTTTATATGCATATAATTTGTTCGTATAAAAATATTTTTCTACTTTTGCGCGTTAGATAAGAAACATTGGTAGAATCTATTTTTGATTTTGAGCTATATTATGGAAAGTGTTGCGAATTATAAGGACTGTCAGGTGATAGCTTCAGAAGGCTATCATAAGATTATTTTATGCAAGAAGGGTGAGGAAACAGTCATCCTTAAGGCACTTAAAGATGAGTATCGTGATAATCTACAATATAAGAATTTACTGAAAAAGGAGTTTGAGCGCGGAAGTAAACTCGATCATGCAGGTATTGCGAAATACCATGCTCTAGTAGAACATCCCGAATATGGAAGATGTATAGAGATGGAATATGTAGAAGGTCGTACCTTTGCCGATTACATCAAGGAGAACCATACCGAGGAAGAAAAGATGGACATCATCACTCAGTTGGCTGCCAGTTTGCAATATGCCCACACTCGTTATGTAGTCGTGGGTAATCTTTCGCCATATAGCATTATCATTTCTAAGGATGATCGCGCCAAGATCGTGCGCTTACTTCCTACACTTTACGAAACTTCTAAAGAGTCTGCAGAGACTTCTCGCTATATCGCTCCGGAAATTCGTGATGGACTTGCCTCTGTTGATGGTCGTGCTGACGTGTATTCTCTTGGTATGTTGATGAAGGCTCTCGGCTTGCATACCACCCATTATGATATGATCAACAAATGTTGTTCAAGGGGCCGTACTGATCGTTTTATGGATCTCGACGCTTTCTTGGAGGAACTCAATAATGGTGGTAAACGTGACATCCACTTCTCTCCGAAAAAATGGCTTATCGGTTTTGCCGCTATCGCTATTGTCGCCGTAGCTGTGATCGTCTTCCAGAATGTCGATATTCACCAAATGGTGAACAATCTGTCAAATGGTAACGAGGAGGTTACCGATACGGTTAATTCTGCTCAAATCTCTCCGGATACCGCAGAAGCTAAACCAAAGGCCGCCGCTTCACAAGATTCTACGTCTGCAGATCCTATGAAGGCTCAACTTGTAGCGAGCATCGATTCTATCTATAAGCCATGGATAGAATGGAAAAATAACGGAGGCAATCAAGCTGATATTGCACGTAATCTATATAAATTGCGTAAGCAGATCAATAGATATTATAAAAAGGCTATTCAGGGTATGGACAACGAGCAACGTACCGCCTTTGACAAACTCTTCATCGAGTATAAGGCGCAGAAAGAGCAGGAATTTTCTGCTGGCGTTGCCGATGCTTCTACACAACAATAATAATAGCATTAAAAATTTAATTTTGCAGAAGGCGGAATACACCCAATCGCGTATTCCGCCTTTTTTATGCTCTTTGTTTTGACTTTTGCCTCTCATGCAACTGGTGATGCCGAGGGGTGTGGTCGCTGAATTCAGGAATGTTTAACGAACATTAAATACCTTAATTTTCACCGCTAAAAGGTGCTCATAATTCGCGAATTCCGAATTGATGACGGGGGTGATTATGAATGTTAGAATTATAAGCGAAATGTAATTTGTTGATAATCAGTAGGTTATAAATATTTGAAAGATATTGCCTTCAAAATATACTGGGAATATAGGCTAATTTAGTTAACTACGTAAGGCTACAAACCTATTCGCATGAGCTTACGAAGTTAACTTCGTAAGCCGATGCAGTTAACTTCGTTCGAAAGTTCAACTTCTTGAGAAGTATTTTTCAGTATTTTGAGAGCCAGTTAAGTCCAAGTATGTTCTAGAAGGAGCATAAAACGGTACACGATTTCTGTTAACAGTATCCGATTCAAAGTTTAAATAATACAAAAAAATTCTTCAAGAATTTTCGAGAAGTCCTTGCGCAGGAAAAATAAAAACTGTACATATTGTAAGGATATTTTATAAAATGATCTCGTTTTACCTACAAAATGGTACAACACAAGTAGATTATGTTGTGTTGTCTAAATATGGTATATTCGCAATTGAAACAAAAAAGATTGTTTCCACATGAACATTAATGTTGGCAAACGGCTGCAAACGGTCGCAAGTAATCGGTTGATTATCAGTTAACAAGCGTTTGCAGTCTTTCCAAATGGCTATTGTGGGTTCCATCCGTTTTGATTAATTTTGTACCGCATTTGGAACTTGACTATGAAGTGCCACGACATAAGATGTTGCACCATAAGGCAGATAATGCGACGCCACTGCACAT
>CACYKX010000018.1 GCA_902775075.1 uncultured Prevotellaceae bacterium
AGTCGGAATATCTTACCATCGATGATAGCATACGCATACATTACAAGATATGGAAGACGTCGACAGATTCTGACTGCAAGACTGTTTGTTTCGTCCACGGCTTTGGTTGCGACATGAACACATGGGAGAAACAATTCGAGGCCTTCCGAGATGAGGATCATCTGCAACTCGTGTTCATTGACCTACCCGGTTATGGAAAGAGCGACAAGCCACATGTCGGTTACACGCTCGACTTCTTTGCCCATGCCATCGATGAAGTATTGAATGTCAATAACATCAAAGATGCCATCTTCGTAGGGCATAGTTTGGGCACACCCGTATGTCGTCAGACACTCATGGAGACCAGTCACGAGGGAGCTTTGGTAGATGTCGACGGAGTATATTGCTTCTACGATGGTAGCGAGACACCAGAATACGTCACAGCAGTCAACCAGTTCGGTCATGCTTTCGACGGTCCTGATTGTCGTGATGTCATCACAGGATTTGTGTCATCCTTGGCTGGCAAGAAGACACCCAAGGAGATTACAACCTACGCCATGTCTGTGATGCCCCGTACCCCTCAGTATGTTGCATCGAGTACGATGTGTCATCTTGTAGAGAGGAAATGGTGGAACAACCGGCCAATCACGCAACCTGTGATGGTCATCTGTACGCAGAATAGTGGGCTCGACCCAGACAATAGACAGAAGATGCAACGCTTGTATCCTCATCTCACATATACAGAACTAACCTCTTGTGGGCATTTCATCCACATGGAGCAATCGGAAATATTCAATAATAAATTGAAGAGATTCATCAAATCTATATAATCCCACGTCATAAATTCTCATATTTTTCTCTGTAATCGATATAATTCCATTACCTTTGCATGGAATTAATGCCTATGAGATACGAGAACGCTTGGCAAATGCAGGATGAGATCACCTCTGTTGTAAATGCTCTTGGATGGAATATCTGGGAACTGAGATACGACAGAGAGGCTGATGCTTTCCGACTGGAGGTTTATCAGCATCTAGACGACGAGGAGCAAGTTCAACTTGTTTCTCAGATGTCGTTATCCGCAGATTATGAGGGCGAAGGCATGCATGGTTCAAGATTTACTTTATATGCTTAATGAAAAATAAAGAGAGATATGGAGAAGATACAAGAGTTGGCTATGGCCATGATTCGTTACAACAATGCTGCCCCTAATCGCATACAACATACGACGAAGGAACATGCCTATGCTGCTATGATCGGTCATGGCGAAGGACTGGATGAGGATACTCCGTTTATCCATGAAAGTGCTGCACTCGTTCACGATATTGGCATTCGTGCAAGCGAGAAGAAGTATGGATACCAGAATATCTTTCGCATAAAGTCTAACTGTCAAGCACATAATCCCGAACGGTTCCCGAAGGCATCCCGAAGGAATATTTTGTAATCTTTAAACTTTGACTTGGGAATTGTTAAAGGAAATCATGTGCTGTTTTGGGCTCGTTCTAGAACAAACTAGAACCTAACAAGCTCTAAAACACACCAAAACTCATTCTCAAGAAGTTGAGCTTCCGTATGAAGTTAACTGCATCGGCTTACGCAGTTAACTTCGTAAGTTCACGCGAATAGGTCTGTAGCCTTACGCAGTTAACTAAAAATGCTGATAATCCCAGTATATTTCGATGAACAAATTAGAGCGAAATGTATAACTATCTGATTATCAGTTGGCTACATTTTGCTCATAATTTTGATATTCATAATTAAACCGTCACGAATTCTGAATTTGCGAATTATGAGCACTTATCTTCGGTTGAAATTTAAGGAAATTAAAATTCATTAAACTTTCCTGAATTCAACTTGCAAGTGCAATGCCACTGATAACACACATAAAAAACTCTTATACGCCGAACACGTATAAGAGTTTCTTTTTATCTTAACGTAAGATCAAACTGGTTATAATTCTTTTTCAGCCTGTTTTGCTTCCAGCAACGTACTGAATACGTGTTCTGCCGCAGCAATACTACTTATGGCAACAAAATTAACAACATCTGTCTGCCCATTATCCCAATAACGTTTCACGCGCATGGTGTTCCCCGCCAAATCTAGAACATCGGCCTGAATAACCTTCCTGCCCTCATACGAATTTATGGCTATTATGACATTGCCCCTGTCCAATGTCCACATCGTATTATGAAGATACGTCTCCTTTGCCCAATTGTTCTTGGCTTGAGCCACATATTCTCCAAATATACAATTTCCATTCGACTCAATGTAAACTGCGTCTACAGATAATGTTTCGTCGGAATTATCGACACTATACCACATGCCTTCAATTTGATTGGTTGTCACTGACGGTGTTCCTTGTCATGCTATTGTCCCGTTATCCTCATCATTACTACAAGCCACCAAAGCCATTGAACCTAATACCATACCTAACACAAGAGTAGTTGATAAATAAAACTTTTTCATAAGTCAAAAAATAGTTAGTTAGTAATAAAGAAATTAGTAATAAGATATTATTTTGCTATAGATCTGCTGCCTATGCAAGCTATCCTGTATACGTTATCCCGTTGTTAATTAGGAAATTACTGTTTACAATCGCAATAATAAGAAAACAACATGAAAGTTCCAAATAAAAAACACACTTTTTCACTTTGCGGAAAATTTGATGGCGTTTTCGCCGTCTGCGTGCTTGGCTAACCAACCGGGTATTTCTACGATTCTGACGGGAGACAAGAAACAAATTTAGGCACACACCATACAACGTATAATTACTTAATCGGTTGCTTTCCGAAAAGATTTCTTAATAATTTCTCCTTATTTAAAAAGAATTTTCTTAAATTTGCAGCAATTATGTGACATAATGAGTTTACCTCATTTCCATAATAGGAAAAGAATAGAAATTAAAAATAAAATAAAGAAATGGAATTAGCAAGTAAGTACGACCCTAAAGAAGTTGAGTCGAAATGGTATGAATACTGGCTCGACAACAAACTTTTCAGTTCAAAACCAGATGGACGTGAACCTTATACGGTGGTAATTCCACCTCCTAACGTCACTGGTGTGCTGCACATGGGCCACATGCTGAACAATACTATACAGGATATCCTCGTGCGCAGAGCGCGCATGGAAGGCAAAAATGCTTGTTGGGTACCTGGTACCGACCATGCTTCTATCGCTACAGAGGCTAAGGTGGTAAACAAACTGGCACAGGAAGGTATCAAGAAAACCGACCTCAGTCGTGATGAATTCTTGGAGCATGCTTGGGACTGGACTCGCGAGCACGGTGGCATCATCTTGAAGCAGTTGCGCAAACTCGGTTGCTCTTGTGACTGGGACCGTACAGGTTTCACTATGGACGAGACTCGCTCTAAGAGTGTCATCAAGGTATTCGTCGACCTATATAACAAGGGATATATCTACCGCGGTGTACGCATGGTAAACTGGGACCCTCAGGCTCAGACAGCTCTGTCTGACGAGGAGGTTATCTACAAGGATGAACATTCTAAGCTCTACTATCTGAAATATTATGTAGCTCCAGAAGACCAGAACAAGATTGAGCGCAAGGATGAAGGCAACGTAATGCATAAGGACGAAAAAGGTTATTATGCTGTTGTTGCCACAACTCGACCTGAAACTATCATGGGTGACTCTGCGATGTGTATCAACCCAGAGGATGTGAAGAATACTTGGCTCAAGGGACTACACGTCATTGTACCATTGGTAAACCGTACCATCCCTGTCATCGAGGATAGCTATGTGGATATTCAGTTTGGTACCGGTTGTTTGAAGGTAACCCCTGCTCACGATATCAACGACCACGCTCTGGGCTTGAAGCACGGATTGGAAACCATCGATATCTTCAATGACAATGGTACTATCTCTGAAGCTGCCGGCATGTATGTCGGTCAAGATCGTATGGACGTGCGCAAACAGATTGCCATCGACTTGCAGAATGCTGGTTTGATGGAGAAAATCGAGGACTATGATAATAAGGTGGGATTCTCTGAGCGCACCAATGTGCCTATCGAACCAAAACTAAGTACACAGTGGTTCTTGAAGATGCAGCACTTCGCTGACATCGCTCTTGGCCCTGTGATGGATGACGACATCGAATTCTATCCTAAGAAATATAAGAATACTTATCGCCACTGGCTCGAGAACATCAAGGACTGGTGTATCAGTAGACAGCTGTGGTGGGGTCATCGCATCCCTGCTTACTACTTTAAGAATGCTGAAGGCAAGAATGAGGTTGTCGTAGCAGAAACTGCAGAGGAAGCTCTGAAGTTGGCTCAACAGAAAAACCCTGCCGTGAAGGCTGAAGATTTACAACAGGACGAGGATGCCCTCGACACATGGTTCTCTTCATGGCTCTGGCCTATCTCTCTCTTCGATGGTATCAACAATCCTGACAATGAGGAAATCAACTATTACTACCCTACTGCTGACTTGGTAACGGGTCCGGATATCATCTTCTTCTGGGTGGCTCGTATGATCATGGCCGGCTATGAATATCGTGGCAAGATGCCTTTCAAGCATGTTTACTTCACAGGTATCGTTCGCGATAAGTTGGGACGCAAGATGAGCAAGAGTCTTGGTAACTCTCCTGATCCTTTGAAACTCATCGAAAAGTATGGTGCTGATGGTGTACGTATGGGTATGATGCTTGCTGCACCTGCCGGAAACGATATTCTCTTCGACGAGAGCTTGTGCGAACAGGGTCGTAACTTCAACAATAAGATATGGAATGCATTCCGACTGGTTAAGGGTTGGAATACAGCAGACATCGAACAACCTTTGTGTAACAAGACTGCAGTAGCTTGGTTTGAGGCCAAACTGAAAGAGGTGAACGATGAGATGCAAAAGCAGTTTAAGGAGTATCGTATCTCTGAGGCGCTGATGACCGTTTACAAACTCTTCTGGGATGAGTTCTCTAGCTGGTATCTGGAGATGGTAAAACCTGCTTATATCAACGGTGAGGCTCAGCCTATCGACAAGACTACTTACGAGGCTACTTTGAAGTTCTTTGATGCGCTGCTCAAGATGTTGCATCCATTCATGCCGTTCATCACCGAGGAACTCTGGCAGCATATCTATGATCGCAAGGAGGGGGAAAGTATCATGCGTGCAACACTCGAGTTGCCTACTCCTAGTGCTGATGACCTGAAGTTGACGGCTGATGTGGAATTGGTAAAACAGATTGTGAGTGGTGTTCGTACCGTTCGCAACCAAAAGAATATCGCTCCAAAAGAGCAACTCGAACTGCAGGCTGTCGGCGAAAATAAATTCGAGGCTTACAACGAAGTGATCTTGAAGATGGCTAACTTGAAGGCTATCAACGTGGTAGCAGAGAAGACTGCCGACGCCAGTGGCTTCATGGTAAGCACGGATGAATATGCCGTACCTGTAGGTGATTTGATCGATGTAGAGGCTGAATTGGAAAAAGCTCAGAAAGAACTGGAACACCTCGAAGGCTTCTTAATGAGTGTTCGCAAGAAACTAAGCAACGAAAACTTTGTGGCTCATGCTCCTGAGGCTGTCGTTGCACGCGAACGCAAAAAGGAAAGCGACTCTCTTGAAAAGATTGCTGCCCTGAAGGACACAATTGCTGAGCTCAAGAAGAAGTAATAGTGAAATAGATTATTACATATATGAAGAAAATCCTATATTTTATAATAGGAGTATTGGTAATCCTCGTTGGTGCAACATCTTGCTCCGACGAGGATTCTTCTGTTTCTATCGAAGAGAAGTATACTCAACAGACGATACTGATGTATCTGCCTTGGACAGGGGATGTTTCGGGTGGCAGCAGTGGATTATACCGTTTTTTCCTTGATAATATTGATTCTGTGGAAGCGGCTATCGTAAAAAACAAGGGAACGAATGGATGCCGCATACTGGTGTACATCAATGATAGACCGCAACGGGGTTGTTTGTATGAAATCAAGTATGGAAACAACAGATGCATTGCAGATACGATTCAAATGTATTCTGGAAATGGATTCACATCGAGCAACGGTATCGCGCAGATCGTGGGTGACGCTTTTAAGTATGCACCTGCTCTCAACTATGCGATGACTATCGGCTGTCATGGCAGCGGTTGGACTTACAAGGAGGATTGGGTGAACTATCCTTCTGAGGTAAAGGGCGATCGTTATTGGAGACTGGGGGGAACATCTCTCTACGATGAACTCTACTTCCATGATACGAGGTTCTATGGTAGTGTGAGCAAGTATGAGGGTATTCAGCAATATGGTGTAAACATTGAGACTTTGGCAGAAGGACTCAAGATGGCGCTCAACGAGATTACTTATCCTGTGGGATTCAGACACAAACTGCAATACTTGCTCTTCGATGACTGCTATATGTGTAATATGGAGATTGCTTATCAGGTAAGAGATGTGACGAACTTCATGGTAGCCAGCACAAGTGAGGTGATGGCATTCGGGATGCCTTATCGTTCGATGTGGAGCAGTATGCATGGCAGCAACCCTTCTTACTCGGGGATGGTAAATGCTTTCAATGCTTTCTATACCAACTATTCGAGTCCATATGGTTCTATCGCGGCCATCGACTGCCGAAAGACTGAGGATATGGCGGCCATCATGAAGGAGATCAACAAGAAATATACTCTGCCTGATTCGCTTCGCGACAGCATTCAATGCCTTGACGGTATGTTTACGCTGGATCGACCAGGATTGTTCTTCGACATGAAAGATTATGTAGATCATTTGTATGACATGAATGGTGTCAGCATCACCAAAGCTAACGGTGATAATCTGTACACGAATTTCTGCACGACTTTCAATGAGATGGTGGTAGCTAAAAAGTCTACACCTTATTTATATACTAATCTGTCTATATTTCGCTCTGCACCTTTCGAGGTGAAGAAATTCAATGGTATTACTTTGAGTGATTTCTCTGTTCACCCTGTTGCTCTGATCGGTAAAGAGAAGACTGCATGGTGGAAAGCTACGCATTAGACCAATTTATGACTAAACAGAATTTTGAAATAAACAATTAACTAATGGAATATTTTATTATAGAAAATGGTCAGCAGGCGGGCCCTTTTACGCTTGACTTGCTTAATGAGAAGAAGATAACATCGGAAACGCTTGTATGGAACCAGTCGCTTACGGATTGGACTCCTGCTTGGAAAATTGAAGAATTACGTCCAATCCTTGATGGTACTTATGTTCCTTCTGAAGAATACCAGGCTACACACACTCAACAAACAACACAGATGCCACCTATCCCTCAGTCTTTGCAGCAGAATGCGCAACCTGCTCAGGAACAACCTAAGAAGGGTAACAAACTATGGTTGGTAATTGGTGGTATCATCGCCTTCTTCTTGTTGATTATGGCTTTCACTAATCCTGATCGTGACCAGCATATGAATGCCATCAAGACAGAATTGAACGAGGCCATCACTAAGACTACTTCTGATAATAATGATGATCTTTTCTCTAAAAGCATCGGTGCCTTCACTCGCATGATCACCGGTAATCTCATCAATGTAGTACTCAACGATATGTTGGATTATCACAACTATATCATCTTCTCTAAGTCTACAGTAGAGTTTAATGATGAGGAGCATACCGTGGCTTTCGGCTTCCTCGGAAAGGTGTACACGGCTAACTGTGACGATATTCTGAAGGCTCTGCAAAACGAGAAAACGAAAGTCGACAGCAATGATGCTGATGATGACAACTCTGAGGTGGATGCCCAAAGTGATAATGACGACAAGACAGATGTAGATGAAGACGGCAGCGAAAAGAAATTGGAAGATAAGGTAGAAAAGGTGGCTGGACAGGTAAGCGACAAGGTCAGCAAAAAGGTCACCGAAAAACTAGATAAGAAAATCGACGAGGTGACAGATTCATCGACAATCAATAAGATTATCGATAAAATCCTTGACCTCTTCTAAATGATTATTCATAATCATCTATCACCTCATTAGTGAAATCCATCATTGGCTTGGCGACTTTGCAGTATTTCTCAAATTCGTTAAGCCATTTTTTTTGTGCATAGAAATCGTCTGGAACAACACGCCATACACAATAATCCTTCATTCGAAGATATTCGATGTGTTCATAGTCACGTGGAAAATCTTTCGGACAGGTTTTTAGGTGGTCTATGCCAAAACCTTTCTCGGAGATCTCACCATTCCACGTCCACTTTCCTTCATTGGCATATCCGAAATAGCTTACAAACTGTCCGTTCTCTACACATTCTCTCCATTTGTCAATACGCCCCATGATATCATTGCGCATGGCTGTAAGGATATTGGTAGGCAACCAATAGGCACCTGCAGAAACCAGACAATTACCTGGTTCTATATGGATGTAGTAACCTGCGTGCAGACTCTTCTTCCCTTTGGCACTGTTATACGGTGATTTGTCTTGGGAAAATCTGATATCACGATTAAATCGGAAGATACAGTCTTTTGGGGTGAGATGGGCTATCGATTCATCAAAAGTGGAAATTCTGGCAATTGCTGCTGCCACACCTTTCTTGAATTCTTCGCGACAAGCATCATATTCAGCTTTGTGTTCATAGAACCAATCTCGATTGTTGTTGGCAGCAATCTGACGTAGGTATTTGATAATTCTCTTTGTATCCATTCTCTTAAATATATAATTTATGAAATGAAAAAATCCATGTAATGTTCTTCCTAAGAGGCAAGAGCTGACTATCTGAGTTTGGAATCTTTGATGAGTTTCGGACAGATCTTCTCAAATTCACACTTCTCACACATCGGATGCAGACTTTTGCAAACATAACGTCCATGAAGCAGCAGCCAATGGTGGGCTTTGGGAATAATTTGTTCGGGGATGTGCTGCATCAGATAGTCTTCTACTTTGCGGGGAGTGTTGGCATCAGCAGGAACCAGTCCCATACGATGACTTACTCGATATACGTGGGTATCGACGGCCATCGTGGCCTTGCCAAACCATACCGCCTGAACAACATTCGCCGTCTTTCTTCCTACCCCAGGTAACTTGACCAACAGGTTGGGATCGCTGGGCACTTCGCCATGAAAATCACTCTCCAGCATACGACTCATCGCTACGAGATGCTTTGCCTTGGCATTGGGATAGCTCACCGATTGCACATATTCTAACACATCTTCTACTTCGGCTTGAGCCATACTGTGTGCATCGGGATAACGGGCAAAAAGAGCTGGTGTTACCTCGTTGATACGTTTATCCGTGCATTGGGCACTAAGCAGCGTAGCCACCAATAATTGAAAAGCGCTACCAAAATGTAGTTCGGTAGTTACATTTGGTAGCGCCTTCTCGAAATAATCCAGTATTACCTGGTATCTTTCTTTTCTTGTCATATCAAAATCCACAAGGGATAATTATGCTTACCTCTTACTTCTTAGCAGCAGTTGCAACGCCACCTTTGTAAGCTTTGTTCAGACCAGCGATAACGTCGTTGGTGATGTCGTAAGCCTTATCAGCATAAAGCAGATTGTCACCGCTCTTGCTCAGGATGATACTATATTTCTTATCTTTATTGTATGCCTTCAGATAATTGGCAATACTGTCATGAAGAGCTTTGTTATACTTAGCAGTTTCTGCCTGGAACTCATTGCCCAAACGCTGCTGCAACCCCTGAAGATCAGCCTGCTGACGCTGCAAATTAGCCTGAATGGCCTCTGCCTGCTCACGGGTGTAAGCATTCTGCTGAATTTTCTGCTGGAAGTTTGCTGCAGCAGCCTGAAGCTGATTACCCTTATTGGCGATAGTCTTCTGGATATTGTCACTCTTCTTCTGGAGAAGATCAGAATACTCTTTAGCAAATGTGTACTGAGTCATGATTGAATCAACCTCAACATAAGCGATTTTAAGATTAGCAGGAGCCTTGGCTGTTTCTGATGCAGGCTCTACTTGTGGCTGTGATTTGTTACATGATGTCATGGCAAGCGCTGCAACTGCGGCAAATGCCAATGTTCCAAAAATGTTTTTCTTCATTGTATTTTAAACTTAATTTTTATACTTAATTGATTTAGAATCGTTTATCTATAGAATCTCTCATTTATAGAATTGCCTTCGCAAGGCATCAATCCTAATAAGCTCTGTTCTCTGCCCGAGCCTCTTTGTCCTGGTCGATAACGCAATGGATTCCTTGCTTTCTCAACCCAGGATTGTCATGTACATGCTGTGAGGAGAACTTGCCGTTCTTCTTGAATAATAATTTCACAGACAGTAAAGCTATACTGATAGCAATTATTAACACGCTTAATAGTAGAGTTTCTAACATTTTTATTACTTTTGCAATGACTTTTCAGACAATTAACACCGCAAAGATAGTGTTTTTATGCAAATTGACAAAATAAAATAACTTAAATAAAGTAATAAAATGGAGAAAAAGGATTTAAAACCTGCTTGTGTCTTTGAGCAGTTTGCTAAAATCAACCAGATTCCTCGCCCTTCTAAGCATGAGGAAAATATGATTGAGTATCTTAAAGAATTCGGAAAATCACATAATCTTGAAACTATCGTCGACGAAACCGGTAATGTCATCATTCGTAAAGCTGCCACACCTGGTTTCGAGAACAAACCTATGGTAGCTATGCAGAGCCATATGGATATGGTTTGCGACAAACTCGTGGACGTAGATTTCGACTTCCATAAGGATGCCATCCAAACTTATATCGAAGGGGAATGGCTGTGCGCTAAGGGTACTACTCTAGGTGCTGATGATGGTATTGGCTGTGCTATAGAACTTGCTATTCTTGCTAGCAACGACATCGAGCACGGTCCTGTAGAGTGTGTTTTCACTCGCGATGAGGAAACTGGTCTTACAGGTGCTTTCGGTATGAAGAGCGGTTTCATGCAGAGTAAGTATCTTATCAATCTCGACTCTGAGGATGAAGGTCAGATTTTCGTAAGTTGTGCCGGTGGTATCAACACTGTAGCTACTTTCAACTATAGGCGTGAAGATGCACCTCAGGATTACTTCTTCCTGGAGGCTTCTGTCAAAGGTTTGAACGGTGGTCACTCTGGTGATGACATCAACAAGAAGCGTGCTAATGCTATCAAGATTATGGCTCGTTTCCTTTACTTGGAGCAGGACAAGATGGATTTACGCCTCGCTCAATGGAATTCTGGTAAGATGCACAATGCTATTCCTCGTGATGGTAAGATTCTCTTCGCTGTTCCTGCAGATAAGAAAGAGGAAGTAAAGGCAGACTGGAATGTCTTCTCTAAGGATGTTGAGGATGAGTTCCATGTTACTGATACCAACATGGTATGGAACTTAGCTAGTGCAGATGCTCAGACCGTATTGCCAAAGCAGGTTTCTCACAATTTGATTCTTGCATTACAGGCAGTAGACAACGGTCCTTTGACTAACTGTCAGGACGAAGCCATCGCTTGGATGGTTGAAACTTCTAGCAATGTGGCAAGTATCGCAACCGGCGAGGATAAAGCTGAAATCGTAAGTAGCCAGCGTTCTAACGTAATGAGCAACCTCAAGAACATGAGCAACTCTATACGTGCAACATTTGAGTTGGCTGGCGCTGAGGTTCTGCAAAACGATGGCTATCCTGCATGGAAGATGAATCCAAACAGCGAACTTGTCAAGATTACGGTAGAAGCTTACAAGAAGCTTTTCAATAAGGAACCTAAGGTTCTCGGTATCCATGCTGGTCTTGAGTGCGGACTCTTCAGCGAGAAATATCCAGAACTCGACATGGTAAGTTTTGGCCCTACTCTCCGCAATGTTCATACACCGGATGAGAAACTTCTTATCCCTACTGTTCAGATGGTATGGGATCATCTACTTCTCATCTTGAAGAATATCGACTAAGCTGATGAAATATAAGATGATTGTGCTCGACTTAGACGGCACACTTACCAACGATAAGAAGAAAATCACTCCTAAAACCAAGACTGCGCTCATGAGGGCGCAGTCGCTTGGTATTAGGGTGGTATTGGCTTCAGGACGACCTACCTATGGCATCACCAAACTTGCTGATGAACTTGAGATAGAGAAGCATGGCGGCTTTATCCTAGCCTTTAACGGAGAAAAGATAACTGATTGTGAATCAGGTAAGGTGGTGTTCGAACAGAAACTCGATGAAGAACTCGTGCCTACACTCTACAATGCGGCCATGAAGGCTGGCATGCAGATTCTTACTTATCAGGGCGAGGGTATCGCGGCTACTGAAAAAGATAACAAGTATGTTCTGGAAGAGGCTTTTATCAATAAAATGCCTGTAACACTTTACGATGATTTCCTAAATCAGATAGAATATCCTATCAATAAATGTCTTATTGTGGGCGACCCTACCCCATTACACGAATTGGAATTGGAATTAGCTCACCAAATGGAGGGCAAAATGAATATCTATCGTTCGGCAGCTTTCTTCCTTGAATGTGTACCTTTGGGTATCGATAAGGCACAATCACTAAACAGATTGATTGGTAGTTTGGGAATCACCCGTGATGAGATTATCGCTTGTGGTGACGGATACAATGACAAGAGTATGATAGAATTTGCCGGATTGGGTGTCGCTATGGCAAATGCTTCACGCGAAGTACAGGATTCTGCAGATTACATCACATATTCTAATGAAGAGGACGGAGTGGCTCATGTTGTAGAGAAATTTATTCTGAACGCATAGTCATATTGATTCTGTTGTGAATTATCATTCGATATTCTCTTCATGAATAAAATTGTTCAAAATGTCGGAACAAGCTCATAAAGAGTTCTTCCGACATTATTATTTTGTTACTTTTTTAATATTTTTTCTACAAAAAAAGCAACCAATTAGAAAAAAATATCTATATTTGCAATATAACTCTTTGAGATTAGTACACTAAATCATCAACTCGCTTCTGCGAATAGATTGACTAAAGACATGAGAATATTTGCGAAATTCATATTAATAACGTGTAGTTTTTTCTTTGGATTTGTTATCTTTGAAAGAATTGCAAACGGAATAGACGATCATTTTGTGATTTCTATTTTAGCTATTATCTTAGGCTGTATCTTAGTTCACGAACATTTGGGTAGAGAAATGGAGATGAACGAACTAGATGACACCATTCTAAAAAACATCAAAAACATGAAAAATGAAGAAAAGAAGAAAGCAAAGAACTAAGTGTCTTTGAAAAGGCACCTTACAATGATATATATCGGCAACTCATGTGTAGCTTTGCCGAGTCAAAATAAAATAGCATTTTTCTAGCAATTTATTTTTTTATTCGCAAAAAAAGTGCTATTTTTGCTTTTTTACGATATGAAACTAACACATTTTATATTAACCCAAATAATTTAAAACATGGAAAATCCCGTAGAAAAAGTACTTACAGGCGATTTCAACAAGCGTAAGGGTGTGATGTTCCTCATCGTAGCCTTGCTTACACTTTTCATCTGGAATATGCCTACCGACTGGTTTGGTATTGATAACCTCACCATTGTACAGCAACGAGTAATTGCCATCTTCGTTATGGCTGTCTTATTATGGCTCACAGAGGCAATCCCCGCATGGGCGACTTCTGTAACCATCATCTTTGTATTACTCTTCTGTGTAAGTGATTCGGCTTTCAACTTTCTTCAAGGTTCTGAGGGCTCTGCTGGCAAACTCCTCGACTATCAGGGCGTAATGGCATGTTTTGCCGACCCTACGATCATTCTCTTCCTAGGAGGTTTCATCCTTGCAATAGCAGCAACAAAAAGCAACCTCGACGTAAAGATGGCTCGGGCTATGATTGCACCATTTGGCAAGAAATCAGAGAATGTATTGCTGGGATTCATACTTATCACCGGCATCTTCTCAATGTTTATCTCAAATACTGCGACAGCAGCAATGATGCTCACTTTCCTTACACCTGTATTCAAATCGCTCCCTGCCAGCGGCAAAGGCCGTATCGCACTAACCATGGCAATTCCCATCGGAGCTAACATCGGTGGTATGGGAACACCTATCGGTACACCTCCAAATGCTTTTGCCTATAAGACACTCGGTGATCTCGGCATGAACATCGGTTTCCATACATGGATGGCCATCATGGTACCAATGGTCTTCGTCATGCTCATCGTAGCTTGGTATATCGTAAAAAAGCTCTTCCCTTTCTCAAAGAAAACTATTGAACTCGAAATCAGCGGTGACACAGAATGGAACTGGCGTACATGGGTTGTAGCCATCACATTCCTCGTAACCATCCTGTTATGGATTTTCGGCAAGGATTTGTTTGGTATCAACGCAAACACCGTAGCCATGCTTCCTATCGCCGTGTTTGCGTTTACAGGCGTCATCACATCAGAAGACTTGAAAGATATCGACTGGGAAGTCATCTGGATGGTAGCCGGTGGTTTTGCTCTCGGATTGGCCATGAATGGTACCGGATTGGCAGAAAATGCCGTGAAGAGTATTCCGTTCTCTCACTTTAATCCAATCATCATCCTTATCATGAGCGGACTTATCTGTTATCTCTTAAGTAATTTTATCTCAAATACCGCCACAGCAGCACTTCTCATCCCAATCCTAACGGTGGTATGTCATGGTATGGGAGATAAACTATCTACCATCGGCGGTACACCCACTATAATCATCGGAATCGCAATAGCAGCAAGTTGCGCGATGATGCTTCCAATCTCAACACCACCTAATGCCATTGCCTATTCCACCGGGCTCATCGAACAGAAAGATATGGCCAAGGCAGGTTCCATAGTAGGCGTTGTCAGCATGATCATCGGATACAGCGTACTCATCGTATTCTGCAAATTAGGAATTTTATAGTTTGATTTAACATACATCCACATAAGAAAGCAGGAAAGTCATTTTTCTGCCTTCTTTTGTTATGTGCAAGAAAAAAAATCTTTAACCATACAATAAAAGATAATAATGCGAGTTATCCATAAAGTGCAATTGCGAGAATACAAAAGAAATTCCGATTATTTGACAAGATATTCATATATTTTTGTTATTTTTGCATCCGCTATCAAAAAAATTAGTATCATCAATAGGATTTATATATAAAGAAACGCGAGGTAATGGGAATGAGACAATTAAAGATTAACAGAAGTATTACAAACCGTTCAAGCGAGGCACTAGACAAGTATCTCGCAGAGATTGCACGTGAACCTATGATTTCTGTCGACGAGGAGATAGAGCTCGCCGAACAAATTCGAAAAGGAGGAAGATTAGGCGAGCGCGCAAAGGAAAAATTGGTAAGAGCTAATTTGCGATTTGTAGTTTCTGTTGCCAAACAGTATCAACATCAAGGTCTTTCGCTTACCGACCTTATCGATGAAGGCAATATTGGTCTGGTCAAGGCTGCAGAGAAATTTGATGAAACCCGAGGCTTCAAGTTTATATCTTATGCTGTATGGTGGATACGACAAAGCATCATGCAAGCTATCGCAGAACAAAGTCGAATCGTAAGATTACCACTTAACCAAGTTGGCGCTGTAAGCAAAATCAGTCAGGCCACAAGCAAATTCGTTCAGGAGCACAACCGCCGTCCTTCTGTTCAGGAACTTGCAGAGATTCTTGACATGGACGAGATGAAAATTGAACAGAGTTTGAATGCCGACTCACATCATATGAGTATTGATGCACCTTTTGGTGATGATGACGACAATAGCATGGCCGACGTATTGGCCAGTGGCAGCGACTCAAGAACCGACCGTCAGGTTGACTTTGAGAGTATGACCATGGACCTTGACAAAGTATTGAAAGGTGTACTCAAAGACCGAGAACTTAAGATTCTGAAGGCTTGCTTCGGTATTGGTTGCCACGAGAAAGGCTTGGAGGAAATTGGTGAAGAGTTTGGACTTACTCGTGAGCGCGTTCGACAAATTCGCGAAAAGAGCATTGCCAAGATTCGTGAAAGTGGAAACGCTAAGATTCTGATGAAATATCTAGGGTAAAACAAGATTTTTTGAAAAAACTTCGAAAAAAGTTTGGTAGTTTCAGAAAATCTTCCTACCTTTGCACTCGCTTAAAAGAAATAAGGCTTCGTAGCTCAACTGAATAGAGCACTTGACTACGGATCAAGAGGTTCCGGGTTTGAATCCCAGCGAAGTCACAAATTTCGAGATAGGCAATTATACAAGGATGGCTTCGTAGCTCAACTGAATAGAGCACTTGACTACGGATCAAGAGGTTCCGGGTTTGAATCCCAGCGAAGTCACAAAAAAGAGTTCGGACATTTGTTCGAACTCTTTTTGTTTTCTATCATCAATCACAACTTGTAGTAATCGATCTATTCTTCTTATCTGGGGAGATAAGCACTATTCATCAAACCCATCTCTCAGTAAACGATTATTTTATTCTATAGAAATCAATGGAAGTGAGTTCAAAGAACCCACACCATCGATAAATATTGCAAAGGAAAGCCCTATTTCTGAGACTTCTCCCAATCATTCCATTCCTTCAAGGCCTCCTTCCAATCAGTCTGCTCACCACTTTCGATAGCCTCCTTTTCACGTAAAGCTTCATCACGAGCCTTATCACGCGCACGCTTAGCCTTCATCGACTCTATCGTGGCATCATCGAGGATACGGATGGCACCACGGTAAAGCGCATCATGCAACTCCTTCTCACCAAAAGCCTTACCAGGTTCATTGAAATCAGAGATATTGAATTCATAATTCACACGCAGATCGTGACGAATCAACTTCTGCTGAGCACGATTAGCCGAATTTTTCATTTTCAAAAGTTTGGCAATCTGCTCAAATTCATGTTGCGAAAACTTATTTCTACCCATGTATCTTAAAAAGTCCATTTAACTGCTATTGTTGGAATAGCATAGAATTTATTATTTTGTCCATTATCGTTCCATACAAAGTTGTTGGAAATCTCCACCTCAGAACCCAAGCTCAGGTTGATGTCATTCCACCCCTTCAAGGTGTTAAGGTTAAACCAAAACTGAGGTTCACTCAGCACAATAAGTTTACCATTGACATTAGGATTATACCACACATCACAGAAACCTGAGAAAGTACAGAGCTTATGAGCAAACGATACACCCCACACCTCAGTAAGTTGGAACCCACTGAAAGGATGAGCATTATAATGACGATTCTTGAAATAATACTTATACATCGCCTGCACAGAGAAAGTCCTAGAAAAATCAGTAGAATGCCAGTTCCATGCTCCTCCAGCAAGCACAGCATGCTGAAAACGAGTAGCCTGCCATGTATACTCATTACTAGAAATACCACCATTATACTCTACATGAGCAGCCCATTGCTTATTCTTAGAGAGATTAAACTCACGAGAAACCTCCCAATATGCGCCAGCCACGCCATCACGCTGATAGTCAATATCCGTAAAGAAATAAGTGCTGCCCCATCTGTCAGGCTTAAAGAGTTCTACCGTGGTAGTAACACTAGGGCGCGTGTCAAGATCCTGATATAGGGAATGTCCCAAATCATAATGCACCTGTATATTCTGAGCCACCATCGACGATGTAAGCATCAAAAGAAAAATAAATAGCAAACTAATTCTTTTCATATATTACTTGATTGTTCAGTTTAATGTTTGTGCAAAGTTAGCAATCTTTTTATAAATTCTCGTTACGAATATTAGAAAAATATTAATTTTCTCTATAATATTTGCTATTTCGGAGAACTAATGATATCTTTACTCTTGAAATTTTAAAAAACATATTGAATATGAAAAAAATGATGATGATAGCTACTCTCTTTGTAGCTACAATAAGCATGGCAACAGTAGCCAATGCCCAAGAAGTAAAAGACCAACCAGTAAAGAAAGAATGCTGCAAGAAGGCTGATAAAAAGTGCTGCGACAAGAACAAAGAAGATAAGTGTGGCAAATGCAAAAAAGCTGAAGACAAATGTAAAGAGGCTAAACAGAAATGCAAGAAAGCTGAAAACAAGTGTAAGAAAGCAGAAACAAAGAAATGCGACAAATGCCAGAAGGTAGAAGACAAATGCCAGAAGGTAGAAGACAAATGCCAGAAATAAAAGAAATCCCTCACTTCACAGTGAGGGATTTTTCTTTTAATTGAACTTAAGAAATATATTTAGAAATTTAACGGAATTATCATTAAATAAAAAACTGCAATGAATACCCCTCGATCCATTGCAGTTTGAATACCTAAATAATTATAACTTACCTTACCAATGAAAAAACTAAATCTATCGAAAGACCTCTTTGTATATACTTAACTCCAAACTTAAAAATGTAATGCGAATAGATCACTTTATATTTATATAACTCCCTATCTGTCATCACATTAGTCTCTAAAAATGTTGTATTGCAAAGATAATAGCAACCCCCGAAATCTGCAATAGATTCCGGGGGTAAATATTTTTGTTTTTGTGAACTTCTATTCATAAAACGTGGGAATATCACATTTACAAAATCAGAAGACACAAATCATACTTCTATTTTACTCTCATTTTGTATCTCCCGAGCTGTTTTTCCGATTTCTTTTCTACAAAAATTACTTAAGGCTGCCAAAGACGGGAAACCAAGTTCATAGGCGACTACTTTGAGCGGCTCATCATGACTACGAAGATAATTGGAAACCTTCTCTACACGACGCTCCTTCAACCAATCAGAAGGAGTTTTACCGAATTCTGATTTAAACAAACGTTGAAAATAGGAACGATCGAGTCCTATCGCATCTGCAAGGGCATTGACAGTGTTGTGCTTCTCTGCCATCAACAGAACCTTTGACTTAAAGGCAACTCTCTCACCCGAGAAAGGAGTCATAAAGCGACAGAAATCTTCGTTGCTCATGGTAGCTCTAAGAAGCATGAAGATTTCAGCCTCCTTGACGCGATACAACCGTATACACGACACACCCAAACGATAAATTTCCCGTACTTGATGATAAAAGTTTTTCACCAACTGAGCACACTCCAAGACATGCTCGTCCTTATACGACGTGATATGCGTACTATAACTCTCTGTCGGATGACGAAGTTGGAAATAATCACATTCTGCAAGAACCTTAACGACACCCAATATTACCATACTAGTATGTTGTTCGGCCCGAATCGAATATTTCACGTCGCACGACATCAAAGCTAGTTGTCCACTCTCTATCACGAATCCCTCGTGACAACAAGAGACTTCGATTCTGCCCTCATACAAATAAATAAGCGCATTTCTAGAATAATCACTCGGGGTAAATTTCTGACCCTCCTCCAAGTCGATAAACGAAAAACCTGTTTTGAGTTGCGGCACAAAACACCCCTTGTCTATTCTATCCTGTACATGATTTATAGCCATATTTTCTGCGAATGAATTTTTAAAAATAAGTTTATCGCGACAAATATAAATTAAAAGTATGAAAACTACAAGTTCTATAACGTTGAAAAAAGCTTAAAACCATTTGGCTTTTATAATTATTTATTCTATCTTTGCAATACTTTATATATAAAATAATGAGAGTCGAAATTAAAGAAGTTAACCAGAGACAAGAAGCGCGATTATTCTCGCGATTCGGAAATGCGCTTTATGCCGACAATCCATATTATGTGCCTGATATGGAGAATGATATCATGAACAAGATTGCACGGAATAATGATTCCGAAGGTGAAACAATACCGTTTCTTGCCTTCCGCGGTGATCAGGTGGTGGGAAGAATATTAGGTATCATCAACCATAAAGCCAACAGAAAATGGAACACCAAAGTAGTACGTTTCGGATTTCTCGACTTCATCGATGACGAGGAAGTTTCACGAGCTCTCATTGCCGCTGTAGAGCGATGGGGCAAAGCTCATGGGATGGAAACGATCCAAGGGCCAATGGGCCTTACCGACTTTGATAAAGAAGGCATGCTACTTACCGACTACGACAGATTAGGTTCGATGTCTACCTTATATAATGCGCCCTACTATCCCCAACATTTGGAGAAGATGGGATTACACAAACAAGTAGACTGGGTTCAGATTAGAGTAAACGTGCCCGATGAAGTTCCCGACCGAATCGCACGCGTAGCTTCCATCGTCGAACAAAGGTTCAAAGTACACATCCACGTGATGACAACCTTCGAGATTCTCACGGGATGGGGCAAGAGAGTGTTCCAACTACTCAATGAGGCCTATGCCCCACTTTTTGGTTTCTCGGCCATAGAAGGCAAAGAAATGAATGCTTTCATCCGAACCTACTTACCGATTGTCGACAAGCGCATGGTACCGGTGATTGTGAACGAAGCCAACGAAATCGTAGGCGTGGCCGTGACAATAGGAAGTCTGTCGAGAGCATTACAGAAGACGAAAGGCAAACTCTTTCCCCTGGGCTGGTGGCATCTGCTGAAAAGTCTAAAACTAAAAAACGAGGAAGGAATCGATATGCTACTGATCGGTGTAAGACCCGACATGCAAGGCATAGGCATCAACTCTCTATTCTTCAACCATTTAATTCCCATCTACAAGAAGAAACATTTCAAATGGGCAGAGACTGGACCACAACTGGAAGATAACCATAAAGAACTGTCGCAATGGAAGGATTTGAATCCGGAATATATCAAGAGGCGACGTTGCTATACAAAAGAAATCTTATAGCTCAAGAATATATTCATAACCTTAAACAATCACGAACCCCCAAAGCATCACTGCTCCGGGGGTTCTCATCCTTAGATTGCTTTTTTCTATCGGACTCTTATATTAGAGAAAAAGATCAAGAGTCCATCAATATGCACTTGAATAAAATTACTTAGTCTGAAGTGTAAGTACCACGATCGATGAAGGATCGAGAGTAACTGTGAAGTTCTTGCCTACCGCAGCTTTCGAAGCCACAGGGACGATTTTTGTAGGCTCATCCATCGAGTTGGTATCGGTAGTATGAGCAGAACTCAACTGCCACTTTTCGGCCTTACTCTTTACCGTCTTCACACCATCAAGGGCGATGGTTACAGGTTGAGCACTCTTACCACCATTCACAAGTTTCAGATAAACATTACCATTCTTGCTGTCACGGGTAACAGAATAGAACACCTGATCGCTCTCGCCACCCTTGCCTAACTTCATCTTAGGCATATTCTCTACACTTACAGGCACTATTTTGTCGCCTACATGGTTGGCAAACATCACCTGAGCATAATACGACGGACTTCCATAAGCTTTGTGCGTATCTACACCTATCAGATCGCTCTCCCATTGCATACCACCCTTGTTGACATTCACAAAAAGCGGCGCATAACAATGAGCCACGACGATATCGCTATTGCGTTCCATAGCCGTCATCCAGGCAGCATCACCAAGGGCAGCATTCATATTCGTAGTAGGTTTGCCCTCACGAGTAGCCCATTCGCCACAAAAAATCTTCGGACCCTTTCTATCATACGTATCATATTGATGAGCAGCACGATACATATCATCACAATCACGATAATAATGTTCATCGATAACATCCAACTTGATATTCTCAACACCAGCACGTTTAGCCTGTTCGCTCATCATCTTAGCGTCGATAGTCGTGATACATTGCAATTGTGGATATTTGGCTTTGATAGCCTCATAGAATTTCTTATATCTTCCCGGATAACTACCGCTATTGTCGAAGAAGTCCTCATTTCCAATCTCCACATAATGAAGAGGGAAAGGCTTAGGATGACCATCTTTGATACGCAGAGCACCCCATTTCGTCTCAGGGCCACCGATAACATATTCTATCTCATCGAGGGCATCCTGTACGAATCCGTCACAATACTCTCCGGAGATATAGTCACCACTCAGCACATAACCGGCAAAGACACCAAGGATAGGCTCTGCGCCACAATCCTCAGCCCATGTGAGGAACTCCAGCAAACCGAGTCCATCGGTAGAACGATATCCCCACGGGCTCATGTGTCCTGGGCGCTCATCCGGGTTACCGATAGTGCGTTTCCAGTCGAAGCGATTCTTGAAATCATTACCCTCCAAATAATTACCACCAGGGAAACGGAGGAACTTAGGGTTCATATTCTTCATCATCGTCATCAAGTCGACGCGGAGACCATTCTTTCTGCCATTGAAAGTCTCAGGGAACAAAGTTACTCGATCGAGGAGATACTTACCCGTTTCACCGGCAACGATGCGGAGTTTGGCATTCTTGGTGAGTGCCACCTTAGCACCGACATTGAGCGAGAACTCAAACTTCTGCCATTTATCGGTGAGGCCTTGAATCTGTGTAGTTGCATAAACAGTTTTACCATCCAAACTTACCAAACTGACTTTCAAACTCTTTGCGTTTCCATCCCCAGCTTTTGCCCAGATAGCACCATCATAATGAGCCTTACTCTTCACAGGATATCCCCAGAAGCCCTCATTGTCGATGGCAACGCCACCATTGTTCTCCTTCACGTCGAGCACCAAAGCCGACTTGTTAGCTTCATTGAATCCGCCACGAGGGTCTACATGCATTTTAGCAGCTACCGTATCAGTAAGCGTCCAATATTGAGGGCCACCCGGTTTCCACGGAGTCCATGGATTCTTACGCTGTCCATTTACGTCGTCCTTGAACGACCCGTTACGCACGAGTTGGGCATACAGTCCACCCTCATACGAGAAATTGATTTCCTCTGTCATCATTCCATATAGCGTAGGACTAACGGTTTTGTTAGCTTGGTCTATATGCAATGTAAACTTAGGATTCTGTGCATAAGCGCCAGAGGCCGTAAGAGCGGCAAATACTAAAGATAATATAGATTTATTCATTGTATAATATTAGTAATAATTCGGTTGCAAAAATACGAATATCACGACAAATCTACTTGATGAAAAGTTACAAATGCTTTATTCTATGTAACACAAAACGGGGTATCTAGGGGAATGTAACTTTTTCTATAAGAAATGAAACACTCTTCAACAACGGCGGAGACAATGGAAAAGTCTAACCTCGGGCACACTCTCCGAGGCACATCAACTTCAGGCGCATCGCCTATGCCAAGGATATGCTCCGCCCCCCGGTTATCTCAGCGACAATCCCTTCAAGATATGACATATACGCTAGAGATTGTCGTGTATATTAAGAATACAAAATTAAAACTACAGAAAAAAAAGAAACTTGGAAAACGATTATTCAACTGGTGGTCTCAATCCTTACGGCCATCGCCACCACCCTCGGCGTCACCAGTTGCATAAGAGGCTGAAATAAAACCAATTTGTGGCAAAAGTATACGAATTAGTTGACATAAATCAAAAAACATCATCACAAACGATTTTATTACAATAAAAATTGCGGTTAATCTATAAGCATACTTTATATTTGCAGTCCGAAATTAATAATATATTATATACAGAAACGATGGACTCTACATTGACATTTAACTACGAGCATGAATCTCAGATTTCATCTCGTTTCAGTAAAATGATGAACGATCGCAGAATGGCTCTCGAAGCTAAAAGAAATCAGGAAAAATAAAATATTCTGCTATACAAAAAGAAATGGTCTTATCCTATTCATTAGGACAAGGCCATTTTTATTTAAAAAAAATCCCCAATCCAGAGTCATTACTATAAAGTTTTTGTATATTTGCATTTGATGATTGTTAATCAAACACGAATGCCGAAAAAGTATGCTTATCGATATCTGTTCGTATTGGTATTGTATGTGTGGTCTGCTCTGAGCGTGATGGCACGACCAAGATATGATGCCAAGATATTGCAGCGTGCTTTCGATTACCCGAAAACGATCGGTGCCATCAATGACAAGGATTCGCTCGTCTCTTATACCTATACGAAATATCGCGTCAGCATCAAGAAGAGAAACGTGGCACTCGTCGCCATCCCTACTATGTTTTATCTCTTCAGAGATGGTAAGCGTGACTATTTCGGGGAGCAATATAACCATATCGTCTTCTATTCGAGAAGCAAAATGAAGACGCGAAGGGTGCTAAACATGAGTACGGTTTACAATAATCATGAGACGCTGCCCGTGATGATGGAATTCTTGCAACCAAACTTCTACTCTACCGAGATGTTCCGAGGCTATATCTTGTCGCCGCTGGTTGAACAAAATAAGCGTTACTACAGATTCCACAGCGTGCCCCACAATAGGACGATGACACGATTCTATACCAAACCGGTTCTCAAGAACACGCAATTGGTGGCAGGATGGATGGACATCGACAATACCACGGGAAGAATGGACAGGTTTCATCTCGAGGGGGAATATGACATGATTCACTTTATCCTCGATGGTACGATGGGTAAGGAGGGGCGGAAGTCGCTTCTACCTAAGACGTGCGACATCAGCGCCAAAATATCGGTATTGGGCAACAAGATGATGGCATATTTCTCTTCGGTCTACGACATGGACTATGTGATGCCAGGAAATATGGTGGAAAGTCATGACCGCGCGCTGATGGGTATCGTGCGGCCAATGCCTCTGAGAAAGGAGGAGAAGGAAATTCTCGCCGTGTACGACTCGATAAATGATGCGGAAGAGGAGGCGGCACAGAAAAGATATGTGGCTGACTCGATAGCGGGAAAAGCAAACAAGAAAAACTGGCTGAAATATGTACTCTGGGATGTGATAGGCGATAATCTGATGAACAGAATTCATGCCAACTGGGGAAGTCAGAACCAGGGACAACTGAGAATCGGGCCGATCTTTAATCCAATGTATTTCAGTTACTCTAACCGTAAGGGGTTGGTGTATATGCTCGACTTGAGAGGTAATTATTCGTTTACGCCCAACCGTGATTTGTCGTTCAGAATAAAGAGTATGTATTCGTTTAAATGGCGACAGATGTATTTCTCCGTTCCGCTACTCTTCAACTTCAACAAGAGAAGAAACGGATATGTGCGGATGGATTTCGGTAATGGGTACAGAATCAATAGCTCTGAGGTGCTGGAACGCATCAGGGAGGAGCATCATAAGGACACCATCAACTGGGCACAGATGAACTTGGACTATTTCAAGGATATGAACTTGAGAATCTCGGTAAACTATGATGTGGTGGCCGACCGGGTGGGCTTACAGGGTGGCTTTATCTCGCATAGGCGAACGGCCGTATACCCTCAGGGATTCATCAATATGGGCCGACCGTATGTCTACACGTCGTGTGCACCTTATCTGCAGGTTCAATATCGACCGCAAGGTGACAAGGGTGCCTTCTTCACAGCCAACTATGAACATAGTTTCAAGGGCTTCTGTGGTAGCGACCAGAGCTATGAGAAATGGGAGATGGATGTGCAGGATATCTTGAAAATGTCGACGATGAGAACGCTAAAGTTGAGAGCTGGACTGGGCTTTTATACTAACCAAGATAAGGATGCGTATTTCTTAGACTATAATAACTTCCACGAAAATTATATCCCTAATGGATGGGGAGATGAGTGGTCGGGAGAATTTGAATTGCTGAATTCGCATTGGTATAACTCGTCAAAATATTATGTGAGGGGAAATGCTACTTATGAGTCGCCGTTGCTCTTCTTGTCGTGGATTCCTGTGGTGGGACAGGTCCTGGAGAAGGAAAGAGTGTATGTGAGCGCACTTGCCGTGGAAAATCTGAAACCGTATGTCGAGGTGGGTTATGGCTTTACCAACCGTGCCTTCTCGGTGGGGGTATTCACGGGATGGAGCGCTCATCATTTCGAGGGCGTCGGCGCACGTGTATCTTTAGAATTATTCAACAACTGGTAGTCTTCTTTATCGGTTGTGATATATATATTAAAATACTGAGAATGAAACCTTTAACTGTATTTCGTGCAAGTGCTGGATCGGGTAAGACTTTTACGCTTGCCACACAATATATTTCGCTGGTGATACAGAACCCAACTTCGTATCGTAACATCTTGGCTGTGACCTTTACAAATAAGGCTACCGAGGAGATGAAGATGCGAATCTTGAGCAAACTTTATGGCATCGCTAACGAATTGGCAGACTCGGAGGATTATCTGAATGTAGTCATGGAGAAGACTCATCTCTCGAGGGTTGAGGTAAAGAAACGTGCAAAGATGGCCTTGAGTAATCTATTGCACAACTTTAATGACTTTAAAGTGGAAACCATCGATGCTTTCTTTCAGACTGTTCTCCGTAATCTAGCCCATGAACTTGACTTGACGGCAAATCTGCGCATCGGACTGAATGACACTCAGGTGATGGAACAAGCTGTGGATGATATGATCGAGGAACTCGATGATAAAAGCAGGGTGATGTTCTGGATTATCGAATATATTCAGGAGAAAATCAAGGATGACCAAAACTGGAACGTGATTGGACAGATCAAGCGCTTCGGCAAAAATATCTTCAAGGATGCTTACAAACAGCATGCAGAAGAATTGGAGGAATTGATGCTTGACAAGGATTTCTTCAAAGACTTCATCGGGGAGATGCGCAAAACTCGGAAGAATGCGCTGGATAAGCTCACGGAAATGGGTAATATGTTCTTTGAGAAATTGGAAGAGAATGGCCTCGCCATGGAGAATTTCAAGGGTAAGGACAGGGGCATCGCTTCGTACTTCAACAAACTGAGGAGAGGTGAATTTCTGGATGAGCAGAAATTGGTGAACGCTACCGTGAAGAAATGTCTTGACGCACCGGAAAACTGGGTGAACAAGAAGGACGCTAACCCGGGAAACGCGGCTTACGACTTGGTGGTGAATACGCTTTGGGAATTGCTGAAATCTATCGAAAATAAACGCCCAAAATGGGTAAGGGATTATAAATCGGCAGAACTGACGATAAAGAATCTAAACCAATTGCGCTTGTTGGGTGACATCAAACGGCGTGTGCGACTAAGTAATAATGAGGCTAACAGGTTCTTGCTGAGCGACACGCAGACGCTACTCTACTCGCTCATCGAGGAAAGTGATTCACCTTTCATCTTCGAGAAAATCGGTGCTCGACTGGAGCATATCATGATCGATGAATTCCAGGATACGAGTGTGATTCAATGGAAGAATTTCAAAGTGCTCCTTGAAGAGACGATGTCGCATGGTAGCGATGAGGAAAACTTGAAGGAGGACGGCCCGATAAGAAACCTTATCGTGGGCGACGTGAAACAGAGCATTTATCGTTGGAGATCGGGCGACTGGCGTCTACTCAATGGTATCGAGAATCAGTTTCATAAGAATATGATCGAGGCGAAAAGTCTTGAGACAAACTTCCGCTCTGAAAGAAACATCATCGAATTTAATAATGCGTTTTTTAGTGTCGCTTCGAGTTTGGAATATAACAACTTAACGAAAATTGATGCCGGAAAGGCTGAGGAAATGAGAAAGGCTTACGAAGACGTGAAGCAGTTGGTTCCTGAAAATCGGGAGTCTATCGGAAAAGTTGAAGTAAGACTCTTGCCTAAGAATAAAGATTATAGGGAGAATACGCTGGAAGAAATCGTGGCTCGCGTTTTGTGGCTCAAAGAACTGGGCGCTAAGGAGAAAGATATCGCAATCCTCGTAAGAGGTAACAAGGATATCGAGGATATCGGTAATTATTTCATGAGATATCATCCTAGTGTGAAGTTGGTTAGTGACGAGGCTTTCCGTCTGGACGCTTCGCAAGCCGTGAATATCATCATCGATGCGCTGCATCTGATCATCCACCCTGACGATAGATTAGCTAAGGCGAGTCTTGTCAAGGCTTATCAGAGGTTGATTGTGGGTGATGGGAAGAGTGATACGCAGATTCTCGTTGCCAAGGAGGAAACAGATGCTGCTCTGAACTGGACTGAACAACGGACATTGGCAGAAAAACGAAAAGAGGAGAACCTCGACAGACAATTGCCTGAGGCTTTCATCCATCACCTGGATAAGTTGAAGGGTATGCCGTTGGTCGACCTCGTGGAATATATCTATGAACTCTTCGAACTGAGAAAACTTGAGAAGCAAAGTGCTTATGTGTGTGCTTTCTATGATGCGCTGAACGATTATCAGCAGGAACAAACGCCGGATATCGACCATTTCTTGAGGGAATGGGAGAACTCGATTCATGAAAAGACGATACAGAGTGATGATGTGAATGGCGTCAGAATACTTACAATTCACAAGAGTAAGGGTTTGGAGTTTGACCATGTCATCGTTCCGTTCTGTGACTGGGATATCACGGGCAGAGATACACTATGGTGTTCACCTAAGGAGGAGCCGTATAGTAAGATGCCATTGGTTCCTGTCGACTTCAGCAGACCGAAGATGATGGGGTCTATCTACGAGAAAGATTATGTGGAGGAAAGTGTGCAGTCGGTTGTCGACAACATGAACTTGCTCTACGTGGCCTTCACGCGTGCCGGAAAGAATCTGTTTGTATACGGTATGCGAGGCAACACGGATAGTCATCGTGATTTCATCATCGAGCAGAGTCTGTACTGTTTACGAGATATGCTGCCGGATTCTAAGCTCAAGGGGGTGGAAGGTGATGTCAAGGAGGAGGCTCTGGCCTTCTCGTATGGGTCGCTGGCTTTGAGCAACGAGGTGGATAAGGAGAATACGCAGAATGTCTTTGAGTTACCGGTAAAGAAGAGATATGTTAACATTCAGAGTTTCAAGAATATCGTCGACTTCAGACAGAGTAACAAGAGTACAGAATTTGTAGAGAGTGAGGATGAGGAGGCTATGCAGAGGATGAGCTATATCAACGAAGGCAATGTGATGCATACCATATTCTCTACGATCAATACCATCGAGGACGTGGACAGGGTGTTGTCGGATATGGAAACCGAGGGTATACTTTATGATGACAGTATCGACCCTGAGAAGTTGAGAACTGACCTGAAAAGGAAGTTTGATAATCCTATAGTAAAGGACTGGTTCTCAGGAAGATGGAAACTCTTTAATGAGTGTACGATCTTGCATATCGACCCTGTAAGCAATGAGTTGGTAGAGCGCCGACCAGACCGTGTGATGACAGACGGAAATGAGATGGTCGTGGTAGACTTTAAATTCGGTAATATGCATCCGGAATATTTTGATCAGGTTAGGGTGTATATGTATCTACTACAGAAAATGGGCCATAAGAATGTGAAAGGTTATCTATGGTTCGTAAAGAATAATAAAATCGAGGAAGTGAAATGAAGACTTTTTTAGAATACGTTGCTCAGGATATTATCGAAAAATACGGAAACGATCTCAGTCATATCGCTGTGGTGTTCCCAAACAAGCGTGCTTCGCTCTTTATGAATGATGCTTTGGCACGATTAGTCAACAAACCGCTTTGGAGTCCTACTTATATTACTATTAGTGACTTGTTCCGACAACAGAGCAAGGTCAACGTAGCTGACCCAATAAAGTTGGTTTGTGACTTGTATAAGACTTATATCGAATGTACTGGCCGTGATGAATCGCTGGATAAGTTTTATGGTTGGGGGCAGTTGATGATTACTGACTTTGACGATATCGACAAGAATTTGGCTGATGCTAAACTTGTGTTCGCCAACTTGAAGGATATCCATGAGTTTGACGATATCTCGTTTCTAAGTGATGAACAGAAGAAAATCTTGAAAAGGTTTTTCGCCAACTTTAGCGATGACCAAAATACAGAATTAAAAAAGAGATTCTTACAACTTTGGTCGCACTTTGGGGATATCTATGAGCGCTTCAACGAACGACTGAGTGCACAAAACTTGGCTTATGAGGGAGCACTATATCGTAAAGTGGTGGAAAAGAATGAACTAGACCTCAGATATGATACTTATCTCTTCGTGGGCTTCAACATGATGCAGAAGGTGGAATTACGTCTTTGTGACCGCCTAATGAAAGAGGGAAAGGCTAAATTCTACTGGGATTTCGACAAATATTATATGAAGGATAATGAGGCTGGTCATTATATCGCACAATATCTGAAGTATTATCCTAATGAATTGAATATCAGCAATGGTCGGATATATAATAATATGTCTAAGGATAAAGATATTACCTATATTTCGGCTTCTACGGAGAATATCCAGGCAAGATATATTAGTGACTGGCTCAGAACGGGCGACAGAATAAATGCAGGACGACGCACGGCTATCGTCATGGCTGATGAGAGTCTGCTGCCAACGGTTATCCACTGTCTGCCACCTGAAGTGGAAAAGGTGAACATCACAACGGGTTTCCCTCTCGCACAGACTCCTGTAAGTTCGTTGGTGGAACAGATGATAGCTTTACAGACTCAAGGGTATAAGGCAGACTCCGGACGGTTCCGATTGCATTGGGTTAATATGATTCTACACCACCCCTTCGCACAATATATTAGTGGCGGTATAGCTTCGGTTCTGGAGAATCTGAATACGTATAAGCGTTTCTATCTTAGTTCAAGGGATTGTTATGAATATAAATCGGATGATTGTATCGTAAGCGACGAGGCTTTGAAAATACTCTTCTCGGAATTAGATGGTTCTATAGGTTGTATGACGCATTGGATTCTGAGCGTGCTGAAGATGATCGGAATAAACTATCATAGAATGCTTAAGGATAAAGTCATCGACGGGAAAGATCCGTTGTTCCAAGAATCGCTATTCAGAATGTATACGCTCATCAACCGTTTGGCAGGGTTGATAGAGGCTGGTGACTTGGATGTTGACATAAACACGTATCAGAAGCTGATCAAACAGTTGGTGGATTCTACGACAATTCCTTTCCATGGAGAACCGGCTGTGGGCATTCAGATCATGGGTGTACTGGAGACGCGTAACTTGGATTTTGACCATGTGCTGGTATTGTCGTGCAACGAGGGTAATATGCCTAAGGGGGTGAACGATGCTTCGTTTATTCCTTATAACATTCGTAAGGCTTACGACTTGACTACGGTCGATCATAAAGTGGCTATCTATGCTTATTATTTTAACCGACTTCTGCAACGAGCTAGTGACATCACGCTGACTTACAATAATTCTACCAACGATGGACAGACGGGTGAGATGTCTCGTTTTATGTTACAACTTATGGTTGAAAGTAAGCATCCGGTGAAACGTGAAAATCTGGTGGCTAAGCAGATGCCTGTCATGAAGAGAATGCAGAGTATCGAAAAGGATGAGACGGTAATGGGGCGTTTGAACAGTTTTAAGAAATTGTCGCCTACTGCGCTCAACAGATATATCGCCTGTCAACAGCAATTCTTTTATCGATATATCGCTGACATCAAGGAGAATGTGGACGAAGATGAGGATGCTGTAGATAATCGTACTTTCGGTAACATCTTCCATAGGGCATGTCAACTGTATTATCTGAAGTTCGCTAAACCGGAGGATTATCAAGAGACGGTAAATGCTAATGGCGAGAAAGACGTGGAATTAGTGAATCCGATCATGGTAACCAAGGGGGAAATCGAGGATACGCTGAAACATCCTGAATATATCGAAAGAATCGTGGATGATGCTTTCCGTGAACTTTTGTTCAAGGTGGATCAGAATACAAAAATTGAATATAATGGTTTACAATATATCAATCGACAGGTTATCATCGACTATCTCAGACAGTTAATCAAAATCGATATGGATGTCGCTCCTCTGAATATCGTGGGATTGGAAAAGAGAGTGTATGCTAAATTTGAGTTTGATTCGCAAGATGGTAAGAGGCAGATTGAACTCGGAGGTAGCATTGACCGATTGGATGAGGTGTTTAAAGATGGGCGTCCTCGCCTGAGGGTTATCGACTATAAGACGGGAGCTAATAACAGCATGAATGTGAAATCTGTTGAGGAGATTTTCTCGGGTGAGAACCTGAAGAACCATACTGACTATTTCTTGCAGACGATGCTCTATTCGTATATCGTCAGAGAGGATATTCATCTGGATATCGATGATGCTCCGGTGAGTCCGTCACTGCTCTTCATCCAACATGCTGGACAGGAGAACTATGACCCTACTCTCGAGATAAATAAGGAGAAGATTTGGGACATCAGACAGTATGCTGACGAATATAAGGAGTATATCGAAAAACTTCTTGCTGATATCTATAATCCGAATCTCCGTTTTGAACCGACTGAAGACGCGAAGAGGTGTGCTTTATGTCCGTATGCTAAACTTTGTGGAAAATAAAACAAGAAAGCCTGAACTTATTACGATTCAGGCTTTCTTCGCGGAAGTAGAGGGATTCAAACCCCCGATACGCGAAATGGCGTATACCGGATTTCGAGTCCAGCGCATTCGGTCACTCTGCCATACTTCCATTCGACATCGTAGTTGAATAATGAATCTCAAATCCAGATGCAAAAGTAATGAATATTTCGGAAACAGCAAAATTATTCAAAAGAAAGTTTCTTTAATCTATTGGATAAGTTTTCTGCTTCACTTTTGCGTATGCTGAGGACGATTTCACAGGTGTTGTCAAAATTCTGTTCTATGATCTTGGGATTCATTTCTTTTACGATCCGCATAACGTCATTCATCATGGGATAGGTAAACTGGTATCTAATGATCTCCTCTACTTGCCTGGTTTCTATCTCGCACTTTTCTATTGCATCGGCAGCAGCTGTACGATAGGCTACAATAAGTCCACTTGTTCCAAGTTTAACGCCTCCGAAATATCTGATTACAACAATCAAGATATTGGTAAGGTCATGGGAGTTGATCTGACCAAGAATTGGTTTGCCTGCCGTTGAAGAGGGTTCGCCATCATCGTTAGCACGAAAGGTTTCTCCCTCTGCACCAATAACATACGCGTAACAACAATGGCGAGCGTCATAATATTTCTTACGATAATTCTTGACAATCTCCATGGCTTCGTCTACAGTCTCTACATGATGCGCAAAAGCGAGGAACTTACTCCGTTTCTCGGTATAATATCCCTCGCTAATCTTATTTTCACTAATTGTTTTATATTCGTCTATCATTCGCTTAATTTATGGATAACCAACCCCGACCTGAGCTTGGGCTCAAACCAGGTAGCCTTGGGTGGCATAATCTTTCCACTATCGGCTATATTCATAATCTGACTCATCGTTACAGGATATAATGCTAGGGCACATCTCATCTCGCCAGAATCTACACGATGCTTCAACTCCTTGAGCCCTCGCAACCCTCCTACAAAATCTATACGCTCGTCGGAGCGCAAATCGGTAATACCCAGCAGTTCATCAAGAATGAGACGACTGGATATGTCTACGTCCAAAACTCCTATTGGATCGCTATCATTATATGTTCCTGACTTGGCCTTAAGGCTGTACCAGTTATTGTCTATATATAGCGAAAATTCATGTAGTTGCTTGGGCTTGTATTCTTCTTTCCCTTTGTTTTCTACTATGAAATTTTTCTGCAAGGCTGTTAGGAACTGTCCCGAACTCATCCCGTTCAAATCCTTTATCACACGGTTGTAGTCTAGTATCGTCAACTGACTGGCTTGGAAACAAACTGCCATGAAGTAGTTGTACTCTTCTTTTCCCGTATGCAGGGGATTATTCTTTGCCTTCTCGGCTCCCACAAGAGCTGCCGCGGCACTACGATGATGGCCATCGGCTATATAGAGACATGGCATCTTTGCAAACTCTGATGTGATGGTTTCAATATCACGGTCTTCGCTTACCAGCCAGAGTTGATGACGAAAACCGTCTATCGGTGCTACGAAATCATACTCGGGTGCCTCTTGCGTATAGCGCATAATTAATTCGTCGAGTACGGAATTATCTGGATAGGCGAAAAATACGGGTTCTATGTTTGCATCACAAACTCGTATGTGCTTCATTCTGTCCTCTTCCTTATCTCGGCGTGTCAACTCGTGTTTCTTGATTACTCCATTCAGATAATCACCTACAAAAGCCCCTACTACCAAACCGTATTGTGTATTCCCGTCCATGGTCTGTGCATAGATGTAGTATTGTTCTTTTTCATCTTGAACAAGCCATCCTTTCTCTTGGAATTTCTTAAACTGTGCAGCGGCTTCCTCATAAACACGAGGATCATGCTCTGAAGTTCCAGGCGCAAAATTTATCTCTGGCCTGATGACATGGTATAGGCTCTTCTCATTGGAACCAGCTTCTTCACGGGCTTCCTCGGAATTGAGCACATCGTAAGGGCGACACTCTACCTCCTCGACATATTGCTTCGGAGGCCGGACGCCTCTAAAAGGTTTTACAATAGGCATGATATCAGATTATTAAAGTTATATAGGTGTGTTTATGGTATGGTCTTCGGATTACTTGTTCACTTGG
>CACYKX010000019.1 GCA_902775075.1 uncultured Prevotellaceae bacterium
ACATAGTTGGCGTCCAATGCTTTTACCATCCTATCAAATATCCCGTGATTATCGTTATTCATATCGTTGTTTTTAGCCCTTAACCGTTAATATCCCTTCCACCTCATGTGGCACAAACGGCCCTTCCTTGCATTCAAAGAATACACTTCCGGGCTCCAAGCTTTCTACATTATGCCAAACTCCCTTGGGTATATCCACCCCATAGAGTCCTTCCTCTGGGCAGAGCACAACGCTCTCTATCACTGTACCATCATCATTATAGGTATTCACTCTAACTCTACCACGAAGTAGCACAAACGACTCGTCTTTCGTCGGATGACGATGTATCTCAACCTTAGTTCCCGGCTCCACAGCATTTAGAAAGCGATGACACTTATCATCTAACGACTGATGGAAGTTATAGTTCATCCTCAGCCTTGGTGAATCCTTCGCCTCAGAAGATACTTTATCTAACAATGTGGTATCAATTATCTTCATCCGATTCCTATTTTACCTTACCAAGCACATATGTTACATAAAACTTTGGTGCATCCAGAGGAAACACAGGCACCAAAGAAGCAAAATCCTTCAGACGTCTCCATGCAGCCACGATTTTGTATGTCATGCCAGAATATCTTGTCCTATAACTCAAATCTTTATTATGACCAAAGTTGCCACTTTCCAACACTAACTCCATGATCCTGTCTGCCTTCTTATCAAACCGTGAATCATGAATTGTTAATTCTGAATCCAAATCTGGCATGCCAAGATACCTGCTTGCCAGATTGTAGAATGCTTTCCATTCACTCATCAGCCCCATGGCCTTAATCCGTGATTTCAGAAGTTCGTAGTTCAGCGAATCCCTATAGCTATAGAGTAGCCTGCACCAATCACATATTTGCCTCAATCCTACTCCTTCGATAAAGAAGTGATGCAGGAAGTGCGTGAATACCAATATCACATCATTGTCAGGGGGCGGCAAGAAGACCTGTGTGCCATTACAATCCCATGATTTTACATTACCCCTACAAAACAAATCGTTCAGGATGTCGTTAATACCATTCTCTACGCGCATAGACAATGAAAAAGGCATCTTTCCATGCAGTTCTACATCAAATCCATTAATTATCAATGCCTGATGCTTTGTTGTTGTATTTTCATTTGCCACCTCATCAGCAATCGGTATTAACGTGCTTTTTGCCTTATTATAATTGTCGTTACTCAACAACAGGTCAATATCTCCGGAGCATCTCCAAAAAGGTTTCTCGTAACACTGAGCAACCCCCTGCCCTTTTACAAGAATTGCATAGACATCAGATTCCCTCAGATTTTCTATTAGCTCAGCGATATAGGTATTCATCTCCTTATTACGCTGCTCTATCATCTGCACCTCCCCTATCCACTGCAGCAACAACATTTGAGGTGGTTTCACGTCTGAATGCTCTAATCCTGCAAGAATAAGACCAAGAACAGATTGTTCAGTAGCAAGACGATAAACTTCCTCCCAGTCCGTAGTTCCGTCAATCCGCATATCCGGATTTCCGTCTCCCCACAACCCTGCTTGTAACAAAGCCAAGAACGCCTGTATGTTATGATCTTTGATCATTCCCTATTTTCCAATACTATTGGTTTATAAGCTTAATGTCAAGATTAAGGTTTCACTATCTCCAGATACAACTCATTGTGGGGTAATTCCTTCACCACCTTCACGTTGCTGCCTGCTTAAGGATTAAGCTTCCCATTTTTAATAAGTTTGCTGAAATAATAGAAAAATTCTCCAATAATAGCTTTTTTGTCATCCTTGAAGTAGTCGTCAAAAGCATCAAAACCAGAAAAAGTGAAAACTTGTTTCAACTCTTTCGGATTCCACTTTAAAGACAAGCATCGTCCTACCAACGTAATAACGTCCCCAAGAATCCATTTCGTTTTCGTTCCAATCTTTATATTTATTTGTTCTTCATATTTTCCGTGAATAGCCAGATTATATAATATCCAAGGAATATCAAATCCCGCACAGATTGGTGTTGCTAACCCTCCAGTAAATCGAGCATTAGTTTCAATATACGCTATTTTATTATTCACTGGATCATATCTAAAGTCCATTCCACAGACGCCCTTAAAATCTACAGCATCTAACAACTTTCTCGCCTCTGCTTCTAATTGTGGCATATCAACGATCTCGCGTTGGGTTGTGGTTCCGCCGCCATCTGTTTTAGTAACCAAGGCATGATAAACAGAAGTCTTAACAAATCCTGGCCATCTAACACAATCTACACTATAGTCTGTTCCACCTATCCATTCCTCAATAAGCGTTTCTTCTCCCTTATGTGACTCTATTAGTTTTCTCAGTTCTTCTTCACTTTTGGGAAAGAAGACACCTTTGGCAGAATTACCGATTACAGTTTTAAAAACGACTGGATACTTTTTAATATCTTCCACCGAATGATAGATTTCTGGTATGGGAACTCCTGCTTTATGTGCCAAAATTGACGACTCTGCTTTATTGGCTAAAGTCAGCAACAATTCATGGTCAACGTAAGGGATTATCAAATCTTGAGGGAATTCACTTCTGTGTCTCATGATAACTACGCTCTCATCATGAGTAGGCAACAGCATGGTTGGATGCAACTCATCAACTTTATTCTTCAAGTATGCGATAAACCTCTCCTCATCGTTAAACGGATCTGGATATACAAAACTCCCCGAACAATATTTTGACATACTGCAAATATTTCGCTTGGAAGTATCAGCCACCCATACTTTTAAACCATGAAGAGCTAAACTCCTCATTATATTATATCCCACACGATTCCAACAATAGGTTATTAAAACATCACATTGACTCATTTCGCAATAACAATTCTATTAATTTTTTTCGTTTCCATATAAGCCTCTGGAGAGCAATTGTCTAATGACAAAAAAGGGTTGCATACTTGTCAACTTAGTCTTCGATTCCCACCAGAGATTTCAACTCTTCATAATAAGCTCTTCTCACATCTTCGCTAGAATAGCGAGAAAGAACATAGTTTCTACATCCTTTAGCCATCTCTGCAATATGTTCACGATGCTTCACCCATTCTTTCATCTTATGGTATAGTGCATCAGTGTTTCTTGGTTCTACCAATTCTCCATTTACTCCCTCTGTCACTACGTCATTACATCCTATAATATCACTTGCAATACATGGAACATCCATAGCATTTGCTTCCAACAACACCATACCTACCCCCTCACGATAGGAAGGCAAGACAAAAGCATCGCTGGCGGCAAGATAAGGACGGACGTCATTCTGACGCCCAACAGCATATATATATTTGTTTTTAGAAATCAAAATTTGTGTACTCTCATCTATCGGGTCTAAATCATTCTCCTTGGGACCAACTAGCAAGAGATGCACATGATATTCCTGCGATAGTCTATCAAATGCAGAAACAAGTTCATTGATACCCTTATCTTTTACAACACGCCCCACAAAACAGAAAACAAAATCATTTTGGTGAATTCCCAATTCTGCTCTTTTATCAGGTGTATCATATAACGCTTTACGTGAAAAGTAATTCACATCAATACCACCTGCTGTACCATAGCCCACAACTTTTCCCTTACTCTCTTTACAAAGGCCATCTTTTATCAACTGCTTTCTGACACCTTCACTCACACAGAATACTTGTGTTGCGCAGAAGCATGAAAGTTTCTCCATAAACATGAGAATCCGTCTAAGGTTGCCTGTTGTTGTCTGATAACGAAGTCCGTGACACATATATATACGTACTGGCCTTTGAGTCAGCCAAGCTGCTACCATCGAAAGCATGGATGCTTTAGGCGTGTTGCCATGCACGATGTGAGGACGTTCTTTAATAAACAGCCAAATGAAGCGTAATAGGCAACACGCATCAGAGACAAGAGATATCTCCCTATGCATCGGCATATAACTATAGCGAATTCCTTCTGTTTGTGCGAAATCAATTAATTTTTCTTTTTCAGAAGAAATTGCACAAACATCAAAAACCTCATTCCACAACTTCGTTTGTCCCTTGAAAAAGGGTAATGTACGAGCTGCGGTGGTTGTTATAAACAATTTTGGTTTCATCTAAAACTCATTCTTCTCTTCAAGAATTATCCTTGGTTTCTGCATCACACAGGTGCTATGGTCGGGCATATTCTCTACAACCACTGCATTAGCACCAACATGACAATAATTTCCTATTTTCACATTTGGCAAGACCTTTGCGCCTGCGCCCAACTCTGTTCTATCACCTATAACCACATTACCACCTGCAATAGTCACCTGATGATAAATGATACACCCCGCTCCAACTTTTGCGTCATGTCCAACAATGATTCCATGAGGTCCATGAGGTAAGTATGGTGGTGTCGCGAACTGAGCACCATATCCCAGTCCAGTTCCAAAAGAACAATGTAGTTTTGCATCTTTACGTTTTATATAGAAGAGGTAATACAATTTTATAAGTAATGAAGTTTTTGAATGAGGGTCTATCACAATAGCACGTCTTCGCCAATATTTTTCATGGTTATATCCTTTGATTATGGAAAGGAAAAACCTAGATAAAGATGGGAGATTTTTGCCCCCCCCCAGTGGCATCAAAGAATTTCATTCGTTTCATGTTATCTACATTTCCTTATAAACTTTGCGGGATTCCCTGCCCATATTTCACCTGCGGGAATATCTTTTGTAACAATTGAGCCTGCACCAACCACAGCCTCATCTCCTATTGTCACACCTTTCAATATGGTAACATTCGCTCCAATAAACACACGCTTTCCAATTGTAACAGGTGACGCTGGTATATCTGTATTCCCGTTTAAACGATAATCGGGGTTTACAGAATGAAAGTCCGTATCATATATTTTACAACCTGCTCCGATACATGTTTCTTCTCCTATAGTGATACCTATCTGAGAAAAAACTAAGCAATTAGACATTCCAACACGGTTCCCGACCTCTATATGTCCATGTTGCCCTGCAAATAAGACAGTTTTACCAACTCCTCCAACAGGATTAGCTTCCACACACGAATTGATGCTCACATGAGTTCCTAATATAATACCATTCTTGCCTGCATAATTACGATATAAAATTTTACCACACGACATAAAACCATTGCCATATTCCACTTGGCCGAGAGCCATACAGCATTGATTCCATAACGTAGAAAGAATCGAATTCAGTTTCCTATGTATGCGATAATAAATAATCATTTTGTCCGCTTATAAGTTAGCATCGTTCCGGTTTTCAGCCGTACGATTTGGTTTAATATTTTTTTGTAATATTTATATATACGAGTCTCAAAAAACTCATGCCTTTTCAGCATCTTCTCAAAACTCTTTGCTGGTATTGAGTCAGGACGCCTTCTGGCCTTTTCAATATCCTGATCGATGATATGATAAAGGAAGTTTGCCAAGCCATTGTCTGTATCCAGACCATTCAATGGATTAGCATTTCTCATCTTTATATATAAATCATCGTTATTATCTATTTCCTTGACGCGCTCAACGACCTCGTCAAAGGAATTGTAGTCATGTGCATTGATAAATGACTCTGGGTTAAAGTCCTTTACTACACCAGGATCGCCCCAATATATGGGTACTGCTCCCGCAGCAAAGGCCTCCATCAATTTCTCTGTGCAATAACCGTCGTAACTAGTGTTTTCAAATGCTATGGCAAATTTGTACTCACTTTGAAACTTTTTCTTGTCTGCAACAGCACCACCAATGTTGTTTCGGAAGCGACCTCCTGATGCAACAGTCTTGTACTGTGACAGCTTATCATAGAACACTGCACGAACATCATCTGCAAAACAGTTTGACACCACAAAGCTGCAAAATCCCTTCTTTGCCTTCAAATCATCTTCTGTAAAAGCCGGTCTGTTCTTTAGCTGCTCATACTCGGATTTATATTGAAAGATATTATAAAGAGGCAGGCGAAGATATCTGTCACCAAAACTGAGGCGGTCAAATGCTAGTGCATAGTCGCATTCATTGAAATTCGGAGTATAGCACTCTCCAGTAAAGAAAATGCGGATGCAATCGTATTTAAGATGTTCATAACCAAAACCCGAATAAAATAAGTAATCAGGATGATCACTCAATTCCACTTCATAACGTTCACGCAATGCATCAAGAAAATCATTGCTTGTTGCATCGAAGCCGTCGAAGAAATCAACAAATTTTACCTTTATCTTTCTCTTCATCTTACTAACCACGTATTCTATTTACTAATTTAGACGTAAACAAAGGGACGAACTCAAAAGCCTTGAACAAACACTTATACTTATCTTTGATATAAGGTGAATGTTTCAACTCCTTCCAATTCTCATTGAACCTTGTTTTTACCTCCAGTCTCTCTTCTTCACTCAGCTTACTATGGCCGTATGTAAGTAGCAACGATTTGCATAACTGCAAACGGGAACAATGTTCCAAGTCTTTCTCGCCAGTTCCTACAAAGAAACCTATACGTTCATTATATGCATTAATATATCTCAAATCAGGTTTTTTATTCAATTTTCCCATAATGCTTGACGGATTGATGGTGTAATAATATAATGCCTGATTTGTAACTACAATAGTCTTTGCTCGATAATATAATTTCCATGCTGTCCAGTCATCTTCATTATATAGTCCTACAGGCATACGAATTCCATCAAACAGACTGGTTCTATACAACTTGCCACACATAATCACATTGGCCTTTTCTTTGATAAACACCTCATGATTATCTAAAGCATCAATACTTATAGAATCTTCTATTGGAGGAAATACACTTTCTGAACCTCTAACAAAACCACACTGCACCAAATCGGCATGATACTTCTGTTGTAAGTTCATTAGTGTTTCTAAATATTCTGGATGCCAGAAATCATCACTATCAAGGAAGGTTACAAATTCTCCTTTTGAGGGATAGTCAAGACCTGCATTGCGTGCACTTGAGAGACCTCCGTTCTCCTTATGAATTACCTTTATGCGGCTGTCTTTCGCAGCATATTCGTCACATATTTCACCGCATTTATCTGGTGAGCCATCATCTACGAGAATCATCTCCCAGTTTGTGTATGTTTGATTAATTACACTTTCTATACAGTTGCGAAGATATTGTTCAACTTTATAAACTGGAATGATAACAGAAACCATTTGCTGCTGTATTATCATCATTTTGTTTTATTTGTATTCGAATAAATTAAGTTCAATACCGACAACGACAAAGGCATCATTACCATCATCATCAACCAACTTTCGCTACCCCAATTTCCTTTTTGATATAGGAAAACGATTCCAACAAACAGGCTAAGGATAAAGAAAGTGTGCAGTGCATAAGAGGCAAACCAACGACACCCCATCTTATAAAAACTTACAAAAATCATAACAAATGGAATTCCCCCCAACAAACCTAATCCGCCAAGACGGTCGAGTAAGGAAGAATGACCACCGACAGAAGAGCTACCCCATATAGGACTGGAAAAGAAAGCGTTCAGCGAAATTTCATGAAGATTTTGACGAGAGGTTATTGTACTACCTTGGAGTTCATCATGTATCATAGACTCCCTAAAATCATCAAGTTTCGGTTGAACCGCTGTGCCGTCAAAAAAAGGATAAATAGCATCAACAACCCAAAGAAAGAAGCCTGCTTCATATAACACCCAGATTACCAATGCTAAGATACAGACTGTAGTATAATATGATGAACGGTGACCATTATAAGAAAATGCAAACACAATGACTGCGATAGTAATTACCAAACTAGTCGTCACAAATGTAGAATATATCACATAACACAATATTATCAATGCAAAAAAAGATAACATTTTCTTAATTCCAGTTGACATTTTTACAGCAAAACAAGCTACTGGCACAAGAAGTGTGTAAGCATGCATCAAAGAATAGCTAGGAAGACCAACTACTCTCATTGTTTCATCATGTTCAGCCAATGCAGCACGCAACGAACTGTAATACAACATCAAAGGAACTGCAACCACGAAAGATGCATAGAGAATAATATTTGACCAAATGAAATATTTTTTTGCTAATTCAAAATCTTTAAGGTAATCGAATATGGAGAAAATGCCTATGGCTGGTAAGATATATGCAAATTCAATAAATATCTTCTTGTTGTCAGCCACTGAACCTATTCCTATAGTCAAAGGTTTTCCTATAATTACATAGATTCCAAGCACTCCTGCATATATCCAAAACCATGTCATCATGTTATTCGAAAAAGCTTTAGGGTATAATGCGAACATTACAGCCACAGAGAGCATACTTGGCAGCCATACTGGAAGCCTTGTCATATCTCCAAACAAAGGGAATATGAGATACAGCGTGTAAAACAATGCCGTATAAAGAAATATGGATTTGCGGGTTTTCATTGTCAATTATCTTTTCTAATATATTTCATATATTCATCCCAGTTCCCTATATCTGTCCATGCACCTTCACTGATGGGGAAAACACCTACTTTCCGGCCTTCCTTCATCAATTTTTCAATAAGGAAAGTAATGTGATATAGGCGGTCAGAGGGAATCTCGTTTATAAGATGTGGCTCAAGAATATACATTCCAGTATTTATCTTAAATGTAAGATTGGGTTTCTCGGACAGACCTGTGAGTAATCCACCTTCTCCTGTTTCTAATGTGCCGTAAGGAATGGAGTAATTCTTCAATGCGGCCACAACGGTTATCTCATTCTTGTTCTGTCGGTGAAAATCAAGTATCTCAGAATAATCCTCATCAATAATAATATCGCAGTTCGACACAAAAAACGTGCTATTAATTTTGTCTTTCAACAGATGTAGGCTTCCAGCTGTTCCAAGAGGCTTATCTTCCTGGAAGTATTCCACATGATACTGAGGCTTGTCGAGATTGTCAAAATAGCGACGAATGAAGTCAGCCTTATAGTTGACCGATATATAGAAGTCATGACAACCACACTCCACGAACCGATCCATGATATCCTCCATCATCGTCTGATCCCCGATGGGAATCAGAGGTTTGGGTAGCACATTCGTCAAAGGGCGCAGCCGACTCCCCTGCCCCCCTGCCATGATGACGACAGGGAGGGTGAAAGGAGTCTTGATTCGAGATTCTTTATAAGTGGATATGTCTTCCCAGAAGATGACATCCACGATATTACCCTCTTCATCCACAATAGGCATAAAGTCATTGCGTCGTTCCTTCATACGAGTGATAATGCGCTCACGGTCGTCACCCTGCTTTGCCACATTCACCTTGTCACGCAAAATCTTCTCTATTGGCGATTCCAACGGAACATTGGCAATGATCGCCCGTTGTATATCACCTATACTGAGCAGACTGCAGAACTTGTCGCCATCAGTTACCAGCAACAGTTTCACCTTAATCGCATCCATCTGCTTCAGGGCTGCGATGACGGGCTTTGTCTTCGCTATCGAAATAGCTTGTATCCGTTTGTCCATTATTGTTTCTTTTCGAGTTTCTTTGCAGGATTGCCTACCCAGGTCTCATGGGCGGGAATATTTTTGACTACCACCGCCCCCATACCAACAGTTGCTCCTTCTTCAATATGCACCCAGCCTCGGATGGATGAATTGGGAGCTATCCACACATTATCGTCAATGATATTGGAGCCTGAAATGTTCACGCAACCGGTAATAGTTACATTTTTGCCAATTTTGTTGTTGTGGGCTATATGGCACAGATTATTGATTTTAGTATAGTCACCAATCACGGTATCGGCCAAAGCCCCACGGTCTATGCAGGTATTTGAGCCCACCTCCACATAGTTTCCCAGAATGAGCTTACCAATCTGCGGGAAACGGAATTTATTGCCGTTTTCGTCACGTTCGTATCCAAACCCGGCACCACCAAGAACGGCTCCGGCTTTCACCACACAGTTCTTACCCATCACCACATCATCGTAGATACGCACATTGCTGTCGATGACGCAACCATCTCCTATTACAGCTTTTCCGATGATGCTGTATGGCCCTATTGTTACATCCTTCCCCAACTGGGCAACAGGATCTATGATAGCCGTAGGATGAATCCCCGACTTTGGCTTTTCCACAAAAAAATAGTTTCCCACCTCGGCAAGAGCCACCTTAGGATTTTTCACTCGAACAAGTGTTTTGCCTGCTATAGGTGCAACACTCTCGTCAACCAGCAAAACTCTTGCCTTGCTGGCCTCAGCAATTTCTTGCTTGTTATGCTTTGATGGATTAATCCAGTCGAGTGTTGTCTCAATCACACGCTCTACTTCAGCCAGATTGTCAATGAAAACATCCTGGACGGCACCATCTACACCAATGACCTTGTCACCTAAAACAGACAGAATCTCTGTCAATAATATCTTTTTCTTAATCATCTCTATCGGGATTAAATAAAAGTTCGTGTGGTATTTCTTTATCTTGTTGTTCTTTAGCTATTATTGCTTTGAAAGTCTCAACGAGTCGACTTCCATTCTGTTTGGCAGCTTCAGCCTTCTTCTCCTGAAATTCGCGGGCGTTTTTCCGTAGTTTTTCTGCCAATGTAGGATTCTCCATGAGAGAAATCATGTGCTGAGCCAACTCTTCTACATTTCCCTTCTCTGCTATCAAAGCACATTGCTTTTCGCGGTTAAAGGATGGAGTTCCAGTTGTTTTATAAACGACAAGAGGTAACTCCAACTGCATAGCCTGCGTCATGGTACCAGCAATGTAGTCCATTTTGCAGGGCAACAAGGCAAATCGCGATTTCTGTATATGGAGTAGCAGGTCGCAATGTTTCTCAAAGAAGGGGGTAAAGATAATGTTTTCTTTTACCCCCATTTTTTCTGCCATTGCGACTAATTCAGCCTTATATTCAACGTCCCCCCCCCCAACAAGATTTACAATAATATCGGGATACTTGTTCTTGACTATAGCCGTAGCCTCAATAGTATCCGGGAATCCTTTATTTAGAGACATTCCCATTGCAAAGTTTACAAAGTCATATTCCTTTTCGACAGGTATAGGTTCCAACAACACACCCTTAGATGGGAATCCAAATTTAAAAATCTTCACATCAGGAGCAATCTGCCGCAATAGGTCATAGTGCATCTTGCAATACACGCCAAAATACCGATGCTCCTTGAATATGCTCTTCTCTGTCGAAGCATTCTTGCTATCTACAATACCATGTTTGGAACGCTCAGGATTATTATAAATAGTTTGGCAAAGGCCTAATACAGGAACGTCCTTAATACCCAGCACCGTTGAAGAAATGTAAGCATTCTCCAATCCAACCATAAGCACTAAATCTGGTTTTATCTCATTAACCAACCGATGCACCTGTTTTACCATTGGATTCAGCCTTCGCCATAAGCAATCACTTTTTATGAGACGTTTCAGCAAAGTAGCTCTATCACAATTCACGAAGTTGTAATGAACATCGCCATCAGTATAGGACACTACAGACTTCTTCAAGCCCGAGTGCGCAGAAATCACATGGAGTTCTATCTCGGGGTGCTTCTTAATCTCATCAATTATACCTACATCCCATGCTGCTATGTCACCATACCCTTTTCCCTTTGTAGGCATCAGTAACAACCTTCTAATCATGGAATAGAGCCTTCTATCATCCAATGGCAGATGCTTTCGCACCTCAGCGGTACTGAAGTGGCAAATCATAACTATTTTAATTTTATCTTTAATCATGTCTATGTGCTATATTTTTTATCAACAGTTTCTCTTCTTGATTAAAAAGTAAAAAATGGCAGACCATACCATATACTAATACATAGGCGGTAATACCAACCATAAGTTTAAGCCAACTATCTATAACAAAAAAGGTTGATGCATAATAAGCGATAGCGGTAACAACTACCAAAACAGGTATTATAAGTGCATGGCACGAAAGGAAAAACAATTTGATATTGATACCCAATTGTTTCTTATAAAACAAGTTTATTACAAATTGATAAACACACAATCCGAATGCCGTACCTACAGCCGCTCCAATTGCACCATATCGTGGAGAAAAAACACAAGCGACAATAATACCTAACAACGAGCAGGCGAATATCCGAATTGCCGTTTCCTTAATTCTGTTCTCCACATATACCAAGTCCTCTGCTATTTTCTGTGTTAACGACACGAGGTTTGATAATATTAACAAGAGAAGTACCCAATAGACATTGACAAAATCGACACCCACCCACAAATTCAAAAAAGAATGTCCAAATATAAAGAAACCACTGAAAATAATACCTATAATAAATAGTTGTATTCGGCCAACGCGAACCATCAAATTCAAAATATCATCTCTTTTATTACCATGTACCATTCTTGATACTGTTGGTAAAAACAGTCCGTTAATCGCTGAAGATAACGTATAGACCATCCCTTCAAGAGACATTCCTATAGCAAAAATTGCGATTTCACTACTATTAGATAACACACCCAATAATGATGGTACTAATGATAAACGCAACCTTTGAGCTAAGCCACAACCGAATGCCCACACTGAGAAAGAAAAAATTCCTTTTAACTCATTCTTACCGAAGTAGTTCCATTGAATATTAAGTTTTGATTTCCTCTTGAAAACAATAAATTTAATAATGGAAGTAAGAAGTGCAAAGGCTCCGTTAATGAGAATCAAAGCGAAAACATCTGCGCCCAAATATAATGCGATACATACACCAAAAACAACTCCGACCCTATTAATCATCTCCAGAGTCCGTTCTTCCACAAAATATTCGTAAGCCATCATGGCTCCAGCCATTGGCTTAAACACAAAAGAAAGAACACTAAAAAGGCCCGCAATAATATAGAGGCCTTTCAGCCGCTCTACTTCAACAGCTGTAAGACCAGTGAAAACATCTGTTATAAAGAAATAGAATACAGCAAGGACTATAAATATGACCGCATCAATAATCAGATAAACTCTTGTCGTAATACCAAGCATTTTTTCCACCTTATCCTTGCTACCTTCAGCCCGATATTTTGCAATAAAGCGCTGAATTGCTTGGTGTAAGCCAAAATCGAGAATAAAATAAGAAATAAAGGAGTAAACCAAGCTATACAGCCCATAATCTGAAACTCCTATCTTTTTTATCATCCATGGTGTATAGAAGAAAGTTATGGCAATATTTAGGAATATCGCCACGTATGAGATGATTGCGCCCTTTTTGATAGAACTTGTCATTATCTCTAAATTAGGTTATTCGAATTGATTGGATATGCTTTGGAACAAGGACCACTCTCAAAGGTTATTTCATTACCTGACAATATACTTTCTGACAGCTTAACAAGTCTTTCTGCTGCTAGTTTTGCCGACCAGTCAGTTGATATAGTCTGATAGGCTTTCTTGCCATACTCTTCACATATTTGTGGATTTTCATACAAATAAGCGACTTTATCAAACAACGACTCGGATGAACCGGATTTGAATACTAATCCGTTCCCTTTATCCTTCAAAAGGAAAGGCACAGAGCCAATCTCATGCGATGCGACACATGCACATCCAGCCCCCATTGCTTCATTGAGAACTGCTCCCCAGCCTTCGCCACGATCTGAGGTAAAAATGAAAATGTGGCTTTTACGCATACGCTCCAGCACTTCCAAATTAGGTATACCGCCTGTTAATATTACATATTTTTCAAGATTCTCTTTTTTCACTTGCTTATTGATTTCTTGCCATAGCGGTGTTGTGTTGGCGCCTATCATCTGTATCTCAAAATTCTTTCGCCCACTTTCCAATAGTCTTTTAGCAAGAGCAAGAGGAAGTTCGGGATGCTTCAAATCTATAAAACGAGCGCACCAAATAATTTGTATCTTTTCTTTACTTCGCTTTTCTATTACCTTTTCTATGTCAATTTCTGGTATTTGTGTAAAATATGCAAACTTGTAACATCTTTCATGGTATAAATTACCTAAAAGACTTAAATCGTTAGCCATAAATGCACTTTGGCATAAAATACGGTAATTCGGATGAGCAAATTTCAGATATGGAAATAACGCACGTGCTCTAATAATATCTTTATATATTGGGCCTCTGAAATAACGCTCCGTTGAGCGGAATGTTAGTTTACCTGACTTTATCCGTTCTTTAACAAGTTCAATAGGTTCTCCACCTGTACGCATCACATCTGCTTTAGCAATCAACTCCTTGGCCAATCGCTCATTCTCTTTTGATTCGTACATTTTTAGAATAAAAGGGTGGTCTTTGTAATAGTCATTCCCTTTCGAGGATTCACTAAAACAACCATATTGTTTGGTATTGTGACCAAATTCTATAAAATAGAAATTATCGCCAAGTATTGAGTATAACGCATCTGCCAAGGCTACTTGATGAGCGTTAATACTTGCATTAAGATTGACAAATAGCATTTTTACCTCCTTTCGTATAATAATTGGAAAGCTTCAGCATACATCACACCTGCACGGCTGCCCCTCACCCTGGCCAATGCCTTGATACTTGACAGGCTGCGGGGATAGGGTTCTTCCATAACCTCTGTGTCATACATTGACATTATTTCCAATTTTTGATCAACAAAAGGCGTAATATCTACATAAACGTTTGGCACAAAAACGTTGGACTGTGTAGCAAGTGCAAACTCGGTTTCAGAAAGTGCTTCTTGCATTAATATCTGTCTTATGAAAGGGAAACGGAACGACTTAGTACAACTGTAAACAGCATTGAAAGCAACGCGATGATCAGAATGAACATCATTTGCAAACATCATATAGATAGTGTCAGGCTCTACGTTTTTAATCACCTCGGACACTTTAGAAATAATCACACCGAGTTCTACCGTATGAAGAAAAATCGTTGGAAATTTCAAATCATAGGTCTTGGTAAAACCGTAAGTTTTTGAGATTTTCTCGATTCTTTCATTACGTCTTTTTACGCTTTCTACCGAATAACAGTTTGGATGGTCAGGCAAAATACTAGTGAGTATCATCCAGTATATCTCATCACCCGCATTCTTGTGTTTTAGTATTGTGCCACCACACCCTAATGTTTCATCATCAGGGTGGACGGCAACAAATAAGACTTTACTCATAATTAGCTAATTAAAAAGGTCAGTCCATCGCAGTAAGAATATCAGCAACCGTCCTAAAAGAGCGGATTTCCTCACCTGTAAGTTTCTTACCACATTCTTCATCGAAGAGGACAATCAACGACAGTTTTGCCATCGAATCGTACTCGTCAACGGATGTCAGTTCAGTTTCGGGAGTGAGCGTACCAGCCTCCAACTCCAACATGTCTTCCAACAATGCAATTTTTTCTTCGTTTGTCATTTCAATAACTAATTAAATGATTATTACTCAATTGTCTATACTTTTCTTTTTTTTACACACAGGCCCCACCATCTATCAAGATGCTGGTCCCCGTGATTGTCTTGGTGGCATCACTCAGCAGGAAAGCAATCGTGTTTGCCACTTCATAGGGCTCACTGGGGCCAAGCGGTGCTTCAAAATCCGCTGCACCCACCATTACGTTCGTTTCCCTTGCCTTCAATGCCAACGGTGTAAGCACTTCGGCAGCCATAACCGAGTTGATACGAATCCTTTTCGGAGCCAGTTCAAGGGCCATACAGCGCACAAAGGCATCCACTGCGGCTTTGCTTACGCAGTATTCCGTCTTGGCCTTATAGCCACGAATGCTGCTGATGCTCGACATCACCACAATGCTGCCACCGTCGTTCATATTGCCCTTCTTTGTGAACAGTCGCGTCAGCTCTTCAAAACTGTAGAAGTTCACATCCATCACTTTTGAGAAACCTTCCGGGCGAAGCACATTCAGTGGCTTCCGGCTACTTATTCCAGCACAGTGAACAAGGCTATCCACAGCTCCCGTCTCAGCGATGATTCCCTTTACGAGTTCAGGTAAGGCTTCAAAGTTCGTTAGGTCTACCGATCGTGTGATATGTCCTTCACCCGCCAAAATGGCTTTTGTTTCGTCCAACCCCTCTTGGTTAAGATCAAGCATCACGACCTTTGCGCCTTGCTCGCTCAACACCTTGGCCGTTTCACGTCCTATGCCGGAGCCTGCGCCTGTAACCACAATAGTTTTACATAAGAGATTAACGATATTACTCATTTTACTTCTTAAGTTTCTGAATCAGGTTCCAAATCGCCTCTGCCGAGTTGAAGTTATCCGGGTCCAGTTCGTTGATGCGAATCTGCACACCAAAAGCATTATCGAGTTCTGAGATGATTGCTACTACATCAAACGAATCCAAAATACCATCGTCAATCAGGGCGGTTTCATTCTCAAAATCCACATCGGGGCGAACGCCCTTCAAGAGTTCTAATAACTTTTCCATATTGTTCACGTTTTTAAAGTTTAATCATTGATAATGAGGATTTACCTACATACTTAAATCCTTTCTTTTCGTACATACGCACGGCTGCCTCATTCTGATGCTGCACCCAGAGCATAAATCTGGATTTTTCCGTGACCATATTGCGTTCCACGAAAGCATCCAGAAGAGCTTGTCCCACGTGATGGCCACGAGCCGCCTCTTTCACAGCCACGTGCGACACCCACGCCACATTGTTCTCGATGGTTTGGTGCAGCGCACCCAAGAACTGTGCCTCACCCTCGTTCTTTCTCCAAGCAAGCAGGACGGAATGGTTTGCAAACAATCCTTCATAGACTTCCGGCGATACATAATCACCGCTGTATTTGTCGAAGGATTGATTGAAAAGTTCAAATGCAGCTTGCACACCAATCAGGGTTTGCGCAGGCTGAACGATGATTTCATCATTCTCTATAGCAGGCTTCAAGTCTTTGTACATCCCAGCGTACTGGTCACGGACAAGATGGCGTTTGAAACCACACTTCTCTAAATAGGCCACCACTTCAGCAGGCTCACCAAGGCCGCCTCTGAACAGGATTTCGTTCTCAAGCACTTCACCATCCAAGGAGAGGACTTCATCAAAGTCATTGAGATAATAATACACTCTCCAGAAGCCATCCTTCTTCACCAACAGGAAAGCATTCTTCGCTCCACAGAACTCATACAGATTATCGTGGATGATGATGTCAGCCGCTTCCCGCTGGATATAGTCGTTGGAGGCACAGCCCTTCTGACCGTATCGTTCAACAATCTCTTGGTATCGCAAGAAAGTCTCAATCTTTTTCAGCTTCATACATCTTCTTTAATTCGATCCTGTCAATCTTCCCATTCAGGTTGTACGGCATCTGCGGAAGATGGTTCACCACCTCAGGAAACATATACACCGGTATGCGTTCCTTCACAAGGTTGATGATATCCATCGGCTGTCCGTCAGCGGTAGTATAGTACAGAACCAGTTTGTCATTCTCGTGGTCGAAGATGCAGGCAGCATTGGTCACACCGTCTATGGCATTCACAGCCACCTCAATCTCGCCCAACTCAATACGGTTGCCCTTGTGCTTCACCTGAAAGTCTTTGCGGGATACGAAAACAAGATTACCATCTTCAGCAGGTTTCACCAAGTCACCCGTACGATAGATAATATCGTTAAAGAGCGGATTCAACGGATTCTGCACAAACACCTCGTCGGTCTTCTGGCGGTTGCCATAGTAGCCGAGGGCCACTCCGGTTCCACGGACACAGAGCTCTCCCACCTCGCCTACTCCGGCTTCTGTATCGTCATCTTTCAGCACAAGTACCTGCATATTCTGGCAGGCCTTGCCAATGGGGATGTACTCATCGTCGGCATACTGACGCTTTACATCGAAGTAGGTGCAGTCAACAGTAATCTCCGTCGGGCCATACAGGTTGACGAACCGCACATTGGGCAGTTTCTCTTGCCAGGTCCTGAGCTGCTTGGCAGGCATCGCCTCACCAGCAAAGGTTACCAACCTTAGGTGTTCGGGCAATGCCACATTCAGGATGTCACTGTTGCCCACCAGCACAATGGCGGAAGTGGCCCAAAGGATGGCCGTAATCCTGCGGTCGTTCAACAGCGGCATCAACAGCTTGGTGAAAGTGAAATACTTCTTGCCTATCACATTCAGCGTTGCACCACTCTTGATGCAGATGACGATGTCCTTCACAGAGCCATCAAAATAGAACGGTGTCTGGTTGCCCAAGGCATCCTTCTCTGTGAAGTCAAAGGTCTCCACCAGCCAGTTAGCCAGGTCTATCATTCCCCGATGCGAAATCACCACACCCTTGGGAACGCCCGTCGAACCACTGGTAAAGATGCTGTACACTGGATCGAGGTCTATAATCTGACTGCGGATAGTTGCAAGCATCTCTTTGTTTGCGTCCGCATCTTTCACGTCATTGTAAAGGAATCGAGGCCCGGCAAACTCTATCTGGTCAAGCGTCTTAAGGTCTGCTTCTGTGGTGGCTACAGCAGCAATCGGCTTGCAGACATCTGCAATCAGGCGAACCCGCTCGAAGGGCATTTTGCAGTCGATAGGCACGTAGAAGTTACCGCTCTCCACGGCACCCATTGCCCCTACAAGACCTTCAATGCGACGATCGACAAACACCAGTACGGCACGACGGATGGTGCAGTCTGTAGCCTGGGTAATAGCTGTACCTATGCTTTCTGCCTGCTGAATCCACTGCCCAAAGGTGAGGCTCAGTTTATCATCAGCCAGAGCTGTTTTGTCGGGCAAACGACTGGAGGTCTGCTCCAGGTAGTCAAGTATATTCGTAACCATTATTTCTTCTCGTAAAGTTGGTTAGGGTCGGTAATCAAACCGTCCTCGTAAATCGCATCATCTTCAAAGATAGGCAGGATATCGTCGGTATTCAACTCAAAAGAGGTGGCACCCAAAGAAATACCGATACCAAAGCCGCAGGCCATCACCTTGATGGTCTTATTCTCCTTTTCGTTGCCATAGCGGTCACAAAGCGACACGATGGCCGATGCTCCAGAAGTATTGCCATAGCGGTCGAGTGTGATTGGCATCCGTTCGAAGTCTATCTTCGCTTTCTTGGCAATCTGCTTCAGGATATAGAGATTGGCCTGATGGAAAGCAAAGCAGTCATACTGGTCGGGTGTGGTATCCGTTTGGGCAAAGAAGTCTTTGATCAGGCGAGGCACATCAAACACCGTGAAGGTGAACACCGACGTTCCCTGAATGAAGGAGTTCATCAGCGTTCTGGGGTTTCCGTCCTCGCACATCACGACTTCTTCGCTGGCGTGAAGGTTTCTATATCCGCCTCCGGGGATAATCATATAGCGGTATCCGCTGCCGTCGCTTCGCACCAAGGCATTGATCTCATCCTTCTGGTCATCCGTCTTCTCCAGCAGCATCACGGCCCCGGCTTCGCCGAAGAGCATTGCCGAACTGCGGTCTTCCGGATAGACCGACTTACCAGCCGTATCGCCCACAAAGAGCAGAGCTTTCTTGATGTCGCCTGTGTTCATAATTGAGGCTACGGTCTGCATACCCACTACCAGCGATGAACAGCCCAACGAAATGTCATAGCAGACAGCCTCCTTGGGAATTCCTAATCTATATTGTAGGACAAATGCCGTGGCCGGTCTGCGATAGTCGGGACTGTGCGACGAGAAGATGCACGCGCCAATCTCCGACGGGTCAACGCCCTTGTGGGCAAGCAGTTCCTGAGCAGCCCTGAACCCCAGGTCGCTGCAGGTCTGATGCTCCAATGTGCGATGCGAGGCGCGAACGCCAGTCATCTGCATGAACTTCTCAACCTCTTCGTCACCAAACAGAGATTTGTACGTCTCTGTTTTTACTTCATTTTTGGGTACTGCACAGGCAACGCCTGCTACACGGATGTTGTTAAACTTGAAAAATGCCATAATTATAAATCTATACGTTTAGCTGGGTTACCAAGAACCAAGTCGTTCTCCTTAACACTTTTAACAACAAAGCTACATGCACCCACTATAGAATCATTTTTTAAAATAACCCGATGATTAATAACAGAACTGGTATGAATGGTAACTCTATTTTCAATCTTCACCCCGCCAACACAAACCACATTGCAATCTATCCTATTAAAGTCACCTACTATACAATCATGCGAAATAATCGAATTCCTTTGAAAAAGATTATAGTTTCCTACTATCGCACCGGCACCAATTGATGAATAAGCAGAAAAAATATTGCCAACACCAATTCTTGCATAGGGAGATATGTCCGCACGTTTATTTATTAAATTGATGAACTTAGCCCCTCTCTCCTTCATTCTTTCTATGCACTTTATCTTAACTTTTAAGTTCCCTAAAGCACACACAAAGACATCATCTTCTTCAATTAGATAATCATCATCGTTCCCAATAACAGAGGGACAGTTAGGATAATTATTAAGAGCATGGGGATTAGGGTCAAGAAAACCTTTAATCACAAACTCTTCATTGTAGCCTTTGGATTGTTGTGCTGCTTCCAAGATTCCAATTCCAAAACCACTAGCCCCTAGAATAATTAATTTCTTCATATTAAAACATAACTTCACTTGTAAAAGTGGCATTTACTTGAACAAAATGTTGACCTCAGACTGTTTTTATGTCAATACTTAATCGTTGGCCAGTAACTATCTAACTTACTTCAGCTGGAATCAGTAAAATCAATACTGATGCCTACTGAACATTATTCAATAATCAAACTAATTATCGCCTCGCAAATAAACTTCACATCATCGTCTGTCACATAGGGACCTGCAGGAAGGCACATGCCCACCTTGAAGAGTTCCTCAGAAACTCCATTAACATATGCAGGTGCATCCTTATACACGGGCTGCTTATGCATAGGCTTCCACAATGGACGGCTCTCAATATTCAGTGCATCGAGTCCCATACGCATAGCTTCCACATTGTCATTGGGTTCGCAATCTGTATGCGCTGATTCTGCAGCATGAATGACACCTGCAGCACCACCGACAGCTCCTGTGATGACTTGCCTGTAGGCGTTCTCCTGCCCCTTAACTTTGAGGTCAGGATCAAGAGTCATCGTGCAGAGCCAGAAGTTACTATCGTACTCACCTGTTGCTGGCTGCGAGTGCACAGTGATGCCGGGAACTCCAGCAAGTAACTCCTCATAGAGTGCCTGCACATGCTTATGGTGGGCGATGTGCTCATCAACGATTGTCATCTGTCCACGACCAATGCCAGCGCAGATATTCGACATGCGGTAGTTGTAACCTATCTTTTCATGCTGATAGTAGGGATAACTCTCGCGGTACTGGGTGGCGTACATCATAATCTCACGCCATTCTTCATCATTCTCAGTGATTAATGCGCCACCTCCAGAGGTGGTGATCATCTTGTTACCGTTAAACGAGAGTACGCCATACTTACCAAAGGTGCCAAGAACCTGACCGTTGAACTTAGAACCAAAACCTTCTGCAGCATCCTCAACAACGGGAATCTCATACTCGTTGGCAATCTCCATGATCCGGTCAATCTTATATGGCATACCATAGAGTGCGACTGGCACAATGGCAGCTGGCTTCTTGCCTGTCTTGGCAATGCGGTCTTTGATTGCCTCTTCCATGAGGTCAGGATCTATGTTCCAAGTCTCACGCTCTGAGTCAACGAATACTGGAGTAGCTCCAAGATATGTGATGGGATGACTCGATGCGCAGAACGTGAAACTCTGAACAATGACCTCATCACCAGGCTTTACTCCTGCAGCCAGCAGGCCCAGGTGCACCGCTGCAGTTCCGGCAGAGAGTGCCACCACCCGCTTGTTCTGACCAACGAACTCCTCCAGGTCTTTCTCAAACCCATTCACATTCGGTCCCAGAGGCACTACCCAGTTGGTATCAAATGCTTCCTGCACAAACTTACTCTCATTGCCCGACATATGACACAGGCAAAGCAGTATTCTTTCTTTACGTCTTTCCATACTGATATTTAATTACATTTTTTGGTCTAGGTTCTTGCCCTTCTCCTCGTGCTCAAAATTCGGGATAAACTCCTTGATGACCTCTACCACCTGCGCCTTGGTGAAGTCCTCTTTCTGGAAGATGCCTTCCAACTTATCGAAGAACCCATTCACCTCAGCCATTTCATGGCGAGTGGTCTGGCAGACTACGCCCAAGGCAGCAAAGCGCTGCATGTCTATCTTCTCACCAGGAACGAAAAATTCTTCAAAAGACTTTTCCCCCGTCGTATCGGAGGCGAAATATACCGTTGGATATTTCACCGATGTCTGATGGCTGATGTCTGATGGCAGATGTAGATTTGCTGCTTTGAGTTTTGCTTCGGCGTCGGTGGCGCATGGGTCTTTCTCCATGCCATTGGCAATGACGAAGCGGTCGCAGATGGAAGAGAACGTCAGCATCTGGTCTTCACCCAACTTCGGGAAGAATACTTCGCCACCCTTGCCAAGGATGCAGGCCAACATACATATCTGGCCGCTTTCCTCGGGGCTTACAAAGTAGCGCTTCACGTCAGAAGGTGCTACCAACGGCTGCTTCTTCTGCAGACGGTGAATCCAGCCGTCAGGCAACGAACCATTGCTGAATGCCACATTGGCAAAACGAGCAGTAGTGACCTTGAAATACTTGTTGTAAGCCATCACCAAGTCCTCCATGATGCGCTTGCTGGCACCCATGATGTTCACAGGGTTTGCTGCCTTATCTGTACTTACACAGAAGAAATGCTTAGGAGGATATACCGTCAGCAAATCCATCAGTTTCTTTGCCTTAATATCGTTGTTCTCTATTAGAGCCTGCACGCTGTAGCGGTCTTTCTCCGAGCGCACATGTTTGTGAGCACTGAAGTTAGCTACAATATCAAAGCCTTTCTCCTCACGGAAGATGCGCTCAAAGATAGGGTCTGCAAAGTTCAGCGTATAGCAGCGGAACTCATCGGGTACATACAGGCCGTTTGTGCTTCGTACATCGCGCACCAGCTCAGCCAGTCCGTTCTCATTGAGGTCAACTACAACCACTGATACTGGCTCAAAGCGTAGAACAGCCTTGATGAAGCTGGAGCCAATAGAACCAGCACCACCTATTACACAGACCTTCTTTCCCTTAATCTCTTTTGTAAGAGTCTCAGCATTCGCCTTAATATCAAGCTCAAACATACTACTCGGACGGAAGGTCACGCTATCTGAAATAAACTTATCTAAGTTGAACATATATTTTTGTTTTTTATTTTCTTTTATATTGGATCGCCTAAGGCGAGAAATTAATCAAAAATCTTATTCAAAATTAAACAAAAGAGAAACACGAATCACACGGATTTACACGGATAACAATGGTTTCAAGTTTCAAGATTCAAGTTTCAAGAGATTTAGATTCAGGTTTCAAGGCAGCAAGGCTGCTGGTTTCAAGTTTCAGGGCAGCGAGGCTGCTGGTTTCAAGATTCAGGTTTCAAGTTTCAAGGTTACTATGCTGCTGGAACTGAGTTTTGGGGAATCATATCCGTAATCCCTCATCGAGAGAATAAAATACCCTCCCCAAATTATCTTTCAATGTAGCTTGGATAGCCATATTCCTGATAGCATTCACTCTGAAGTATTTCCTTATGACCTTCTTCAAGAAGCCTTCTTGATTCCTGGTCAATGTCGTATTTCATAATGTCCTCATATATCCATTGCATGGAATACTCCGGGCTATACATATCATCAAAATAACAGAAATGCTCATCATCCACAAAATGATTCACCATCGACTGCAACAATTGGAGATAGAGCGTAACGGCTTGCTTATACATGCCTACCACCAGAATCTCCTTTATCTGCATCCGCACAACATCATTGATTTCGTCCGCTATCTTATTGCAATCCTCATCGATGTTCCGAGCATCAAATATTGCTTCATATCGTGGATTAAGTTGGAGCATTGTTCCTACGCGAACCTTATTGCACTTTAAAAGTAAAGAATTCCATTCCATACAACTGTTTCATCCAGCCGCAATACTTTTCCACCTCGGCTTGCATCTCATCTCTATAGGGATTTGCTTTGTTACGCATATTCTCTATCTTCTGTTTCGTCATCACACTTCTCTGCATCCAAGCGGCCTTGTCCTCATCTGTCTTCGCTTGGTGCAGGGCATAGTCAAACTCATTATTGAACTGCTCAACAATGCTGGCCGCATTGGTTGCTGTAACGCTGATGTGTGAACCGTAGAGGGTCACTATGACCGACAAATCTTCGATACGCTTGTCTATATCTTCTATAGGCACAGCTACTCTTGTCAGATTGCATGAATGAAAAAAGTGAGTCAGTGTATCGCTGACAGTCTCAACCAGTTCGTCAAATTTCTTCCTCGAAGAGGTATCGAATAGGTAAAGAGCTAGTTTGTTCTGTGCTTGGGTTATCTTAGTTGCATCATTCAGAACTGCTATAAGGAGCTGTTTCTGCTCTAACAGAAGGTCATACTTCTGTTGGTGTGCTAATGAAACCTCCGCTTTTACCTCCTCCACCTTCTTGGTTATCTCTTCAATATCCTCCTTGGTGGCTAGATTTCTACCCTTCTCGGCTTCATACTCCTTGTCACGATTCTGTAGTATATCAGCATTGTTCTTGGCCAATTGTTTGGTGTTATTCACCAAGTAAATACAAGACACCTCACCAACTATCAATAGTACAAATATCAGAATCTCAACTCCACTCATATCCACTGCTTTTCAGTTTGTGACAGATAATCTTGACCAGGTACCATATCACACTCGTTTGGTGAATAATCCCCCAAAAACCACCACCATCATTAAGGTAAACTGTCAATTTTGACGTCCAAGCTTAAAAACAGCCTTTTAGGGCAGCTATCGCTACCTGAAGCGTCTAAATCGTATTAAACTTTATTATTTTTTCTCTTCACAAGGCATAGCCCAAACGACTATGGCTCTGCTCTTGTTTCATTCGTCGGTTCGTTCCTGCATGATTGCCTTTAGATTAATTTGAGCCAGCTCACGCTCAACAATTCTCGAATTCATTCGGTACAGTTCTCGCTTAAGCGCCATTGAAGAATTACTTATACCATTTTTGCAGTTCATCAATTAACTGTTGTAGCTTTTTATTATCTGTGGTGAGGTCAGCCACCTAATTGGTCAGTCTGTCGATAGACTTCAGCAGGTTTGTCTGAGTCTTCACATCCTGCTTATGGGTATCTCTCAGGTCCTTCACCATATCCTTCAGTTCCTGGTTCTCCTGTGTTCGCTCATCATCGCGTTTAACAAGGAAGTGTATCAATGAAATCAGCTGGTCTTTTTCCATAGAAGCGTATGGATCTTCCGCAGTCTGCTTATATATCCTAGTCAATGTAACACCCATTAAATTCGATGAATCTAATCATGAACTCCGTGCTATTGTGCTGAAGGTTTAGCTCGACGACCGAAGGGAAAGTCAATTCCTTTATCGAGATATTCTTCGGAAGGCCCTCAACCTGGTACAGAAACCAAAGGCTCTCAAAATCTTTACTACTGTATACCATTTGTCTCATTCTTAAAACGAGCCCTAATCGTTTCTTTAGTACGCTTCGCTCGTCGAAGAAAGGTATCATTTTCCCATTTCATACACAAGACGTCAAAATTGACAGCTTACTGATACTTCACGCCAATCACAACAATTTTTCCACTACTTATGAGCCATGTAATGCGAGACGATACTTATAAAGAAATGAGAACGCGTAAAAATCACCATTCCCGCGATTGTTTTTGGCCACTATACCGTTATCTACCAAGATTGACGTTAGCTGTTCCACAGTCATCCCCATCATCTCTTCTTTCTCGGCATTTGACCGAATGACTTCTGTCAACAAATCTTCAAAAACCTGCCGTCTCATACTAATTCTATGATAACGCGCCTTTTCTGTAGTTGAAATAAAGTCGAATACATATTGTATTGGTAAATTACCCTTCGCATTACGAATCAAATCATTCAGATACCCTTCCACTGCCTCCTTTCTAACCGATGAATTAATATAACAATTCTGATAAAGCACTGGGTAGCTTCGCCCGTCTTTTGTTATTCCGTCAGCAATCTGCTTTCGGACGGCCAATTGTAGCAAAGAGATAAAAGGACGCAAGCTAATGGTATCATCAGCATTTTTTAGGTTTTTATAAAACCAATCATAACTGCGTCCCATGCGTGTTGTACCTTCCATATCAACTGTATCACCGAAGTAGGTGCTCATCATGGCATCAAGCATTTTCGTTTCATAAAGCGGTACAGCTTTTACTTCATAGTCTTTTCTGAAACTTGAAACAGTGTCAATAGGATATTCGCCATAAAGCTCCATTAGCCGCCAGAATTTATTTGCTACTTCTCCTTTAAGCAACACATAGAAGAAATATGAATAAATCTCCTCCTTGTGCCACTCTATATCAATAGCCTGATTTTCGATGTCATTAATATTTGTCAAGCCGACTAAACCCTTAAACAGGTCGCGTCTAATGAACACCTTCGCTCCTATTCGAGAGAAGCGTCTAACTCTCCAATATCTTATTAGTTCAGGGATCCAATTGTTCCACACTGATGGAGACACCATATCATCTAATTGGTCATAGATAATATCCAAATATGTTGGCACCTTTAACGACAACAAGTATTCATCAAGTTCTTTCATTTCTTCCTCAATCTGCTTTGAGTACTGATCATCGACAATAAGTTCCAAAAGCTGCTCACGAGCAGTTATTGTATCCGAAATATTTATTATCCTCAACGTCTCACTCAATTTATACTCCGGAAACTCTCTTTGTATATCACCAACAACTATGTTCCATGTGTAGATAAGCCAGAACTTGTATTTTTCTGCTGTATCTAAATCACCTATCTTTCCCACGTCGAAAATGCGATTTATTGACCGATCAATGGCATAAACAAAATGGAATTCATCATTCTTCCCTGAGTTCTTTTTTATGAGAGCCACGGCCTGCGGTTGCTTTAAAGCATTGTAAATGTAAGACTTACCAGTACCTTTGCTGCCTATTACAAGATACTTGTCGTGGTTCAACAAGTCGTTCATGCAACGACGGTAATAAAAGTGACGGTTACTTATATCATCCAATATCGACTGATTCTCAGCATAAAGATCAATTCCCGATAATGTTTCTGACGTATCTAACAAAATGGACTCCCTCAAAGCTTCTTTTGAGTGGATGTTATCATCGGATAAAACCCCACTGTGTTTGCGGATACTCTTTGTGAGATTCTCGAAGAGTTCCACATATTCACGAAATTCTCCGTTCTTTACCGCTTCCGCAAAATCGCTTACAGTTTCTGCCACACTGCCTAACACCTCGAAATCAGGTTGTCTTCCAATTGGATAGCAAGGAAAACTAATATTACTTTCACTGTCAATGGCATTGATAATACTATCCACATCTTTCGTGAACTGCCCAAAAAGAGCACGTCGTTGTGATCCGGCAGAAGGCAAAATAGAATCAACCAGGAAAGGCTCGACACGACTATTCTCCATCATTGTCTTAATAAAGAACTGTAATCCGGGCAGTGTTTGAACATCATTTCGGAAAAAACCTACCACAATATCAGCCAATGAACAAACAGCCAACCCCATAACATCATTAATGCCTGTCTTGGAGTCGATTAGAACGATATCTGGATGGATTGCATTATTAATGTCGTCAATCAAGGATCCGAACAAATCAATGGCATATCGAGTGTTGCTGATGTCCATTCGCGAAATACCCTCTAAATAATGATCAAAATGAGTATCTGAACTGTCAGCTGATATCCTATCCACACCCATATTACCAGCTGTCATTACAAAAATAGAACCTCCGCCACTGAAAATATGGTCTACTTCCTGCAAATAATCTGTCACCATATTGGTATCAGAAAGTCCACATGACTTATCCAAAAGATACTCAACCAAGCCATTGTGATTATTAAGTTCACCTGGATATTTCAAGAAAAAATTGTTGAGGCCCGGGGCCTCATAGTCGCAATCTATGGCCACCACTTTCTTTTCATATACAGATGACAAATACATAGCAAAAGCTGCCATAGCAGTGGTCCGGCCCATACCACCTTTATAGCTATAGAAAGAAACAACAGCAGGGTGAGTCGTTGTGTAATTATTTTGTTTTCTTATCTTCAAACTTCCATTACGCCGATGACCACTATCCAGAATAATGGGGCCTTTTTGAGCAAATATTGATTTATAAAAAGGATCCTCCAATTGTCCATCTGTAAGACATTCCAATTCTGCTTCGTCGTATATTTGATTGATGGCATCCGACAGTTCTTGACTCTTATCTTCCGCCATGACGACATTTACGAATAGGTTCTCATTCTTTCTGAGACACACCCTGTAATCCTTTACAGCAGGTCTATAGTTATCAAGCAACCGTGCAATATCCTCACATTTTTTCAATATCTTAATCATGGGTCAATACTCATTAAAAACTGTAACGAAAATCTTCTCTAAATCTTTTTTGAATGGGCCAACTACAGCAGCCGTTTCACTATTGCTCAAACTACTGTCATAACGGACTTCTTCAGACCAACCTTTTGTCAACTTTGAGAGTTGCCTCCATTCAACATCCAAAGTCTCACTACCTTCTGTAGCCATTACAACCAACTTGTGTAGGTCATGCGTCAATAGTTTTTGGTAGTCTAAATTACTCTTGTTATAACTTCTTGTTAAATGCAATTTATTCATCACATAATATTTCAGTGCACATTCCATGACGTAACCACCAATATAATAGCAGTCTGATACAACATGATTTCTGTAGTTTGCATCGCTAATGCTTGGAATGAGTCTAAAAATATACTGACAATTCAAATAATGCCGTATCGCAGCCCGTCTAAATGAATCACGAGACCATAGTTTTTCCGTAGGCATACAGTATAGAATAATAATTAATTGAAATCGAACAAGTAATGCACTATCTGCACTTCTTTATTATCCATATCTGTGTGATGCGAATGACAGTTCATCCAAGGATGAGTGCCGACTGGTTTACTTAGCGTTTCTTGACTCCGCATCTTTTGGATAAGTCTTGCATTAATGGCATGCGTCACGCTGTCAATAGTCCCATCGAGCACATAACCCAGCAAGCAACCTAAAGGATAGCGCTTGTTTAAATAATGGTCAATACCCGTCTCAATGTACCTTTCTATCACTTTTGCTGCACTCGTCTTTGTTTTTCTGCCAGTTTTTTGCACATCGTTCTCGATGAGATTCTTAGCCTCAACGTAGAACATAAACCTCTGACCGCTCCAGTTGTGCTGAAAAACTAGATCAATTTTGGCTGCCGACTTCGCTTTCTTCTTATTGTCAAGAATGGCAGGACTAAAGAACGGATGTTCACATTCCGGGTGGATATCATAATCTACTGACTGCTGACTATTATGAATGAGTACATACAGATTGGCTGTGATGTTTTCTTCGCCCCAGTCCGAATTTATGCACTTTTCTCGCTTTAGTATCACACATGCCCATTTGAGTAACTCCACACACCTCTGTTCGAAGACAGCCCGTACTTTGGCAGCTATTACCGGATCCGCATTTCCTATCGCCCCCATAACTAAAGATTTAAGAAGTCATTCACAATTGATGCTGCATCATCATAAGCTTGCATACGAGACCAAAAGCGCTTTTGGTTTGGTTTTATGATGTATGCACGTTTACCATCATAGTACTTGAGCGTCTTATGCATATAGACACTCTCGGAATGACGCGTCCAAAGAGATTTGTCTATCTTGCGCATAACGTCAGCAAAAGAAGTCATTGATCCTTCCTCAACACCTTCGCTTTCTGTATCGAAATCAAGAGATATGAGTTGTAAAGGGTCATTAACATTACCGGCATAGACTGTGACCTTGGTGAGAAGTTCAGTTCCTTTTAATAATTTGGATAATGTTGCATAAAGGGTGTCGGCATAATGTCTCGCTTCTTCCAGAATAACCCTGTGATATCCAACGGCATCAATTCCTTTCTGGAAAATGCCGAAATTATAGTCCAAGGTATCATTGACATAAATAATATCACGCTGAGAAAGACCGAGAGCCTTTTCAAACTCTTTCTCAGCTTTCTCTTCCATCTTATGGATTTCTATTGTATTATGAACAACCTGACTCGATTCTGAATAAAGAGAATCAAAACAGTCAATAATAACACGCCGAGCCTCATCAGAAAGGCCCTCAAATGGAGACGGAATATTCAATACCTCGACACTTGTGATTTGCTCTCGTTCAATACCCCAGGATGACGTCGTCAAAAGTAGGAAATACTTAGCCAGGCGCGAATTGAGATAAGTTGTCAATATCTTTTTGTCATCTAAACTGGCACTATTCAAAACGGTCGCAGTGGATGTACAATATACTTTGTCGGTAAATAAGGAACACGCTATCTCACCTTTATGCTGCCCTTGTTTGAATACAACATAAGGTAAATCAAACAAGCCATCTTTAGGCATCCTATACTTCCGTGTTGAATTATTCTTAGCAATTGACAGATCTGTCCAATATCTAGAGATAGTCTCAGTGCCAATCATCTTTTCCGGAATGAATTCCAATGCTGTAGCATCAGCAATCAGGCCACGGCCTGTAATCCAACCATTATTTCTAAAGTACTGCTTGAGGGTTCTGCCCGAAAACCTTTCTATTAACTTGTAGCCATAATAGTTTCCCCATGAAGCCACTTTCAGAATATTGGAACGCGGATTCTGGCAATCGGACATTGGTAATATCTTGACATCACTCTCGTCAATCACCAAAGCATCAATAATATTTGACTTTATGAAAGTCTTAGGAGAATAGTATAGAAGGACACCTTCCCTGTCAGCAGGACTGGCCGTAAAATAGGCCACACAGACAGGACAACTTGCACTCGAGAAAAGGCTGCCACCATAAGAGACAGGAGCCTTTCGGAATATTGAGAGATTATCTATTCTGTGCACCTTGTTCTCATTGAAAAACCATTTTCTGAACTTGGCATAGCCTCCACCTGTATTGAACAGTACTTTGGATGTGAAAACAAGTGCTATATCGCCGTTAGGACAAAATTGTGTTGCCTTATGCACAAATGGTAATACATACTCTTGAGCAAAGTGCAGCCGGTTACAATAATCCGTGATTTCTGAAGCCAAATTCTTTGTGCCATACGGAGGATTACCCACAAGCAACTTCACTTTGGGGAAATCCTTCACCTCGACCTCTGATATGGTATTCCGTCGCCATAAGTTATGTCCCTGTCTTCCCTCCAAGGTATCATCCTCAGGATCATAAATCAGATATGGTAATCTGTGATTTCCGCTGTTCCATAATGTTTTTGGATCCAATTGGTCAATAAGTGTCAGATATAAACTGAAAGCAGCAACACGAATGGCGGTTGCGTCTATTTCAATGCCATAGATGTTTTCCTTAAGTATCGATACCAAATCTTCAAATGTGATGGTCTTCCCTTGATGGTTTTGCTTCCAGCGCCTGATTAAGCGCTTGTATCCCTCAACAAGGAAAATACCCGAGCCACAAGCAATATCCAGCAAAGGATAGTCACTGACACCCTGAGAAGTAGGAAGGACTTCAGAAAGTATCATATCTGCAAGAGAGAAGGGGGTATAGAACTGCCCCTTTTCGCGCCTGTATTCTCCCAAAAAATGTTCGTAAATCTCGCTGATGAGACCTATGTGTATAATCTCAAAATTGAATAGTGGTTCACGTTCAAACAAGCGGGGCTGGTGAGAGAAATCTCCATCAAGGAAACAATCTCTCACAATATCGAGATGCTCTAAGGTGACAAAAGACTCTTCGTCGTTCACCATTGTGGTAATATTACCATTAAACTGCTCTTGAAGCTTCGCATACAGACGATAAGTGGCATCTTTATCTTTTAAAACATCGAAATAACTCGTCGCGCCAGGTTTTATTGACTCATATAGACCGGCCTCTTTTGCAGCACCTTTGTCTTCTAAAAACAAGATAAACAAAGAACGAATCAGCAGAGAATGAATAACATCGTGATTTAACCCTTTGTTCTCAAGTCTCCTTGCTGCTTCGACCATGCTACGTATGAGATAAGCATCTACACGGCGGTCTTTCTTAATCCTTCTCCTAATTGTTACATCTGCCGTCCAAAGTGTTCCACTATCAACATTAATCCGGCTGAATAGATTCTCAATCAATGCTAAATCCTCGCTTACAGAACCAGCGTGCAACAAAATAGACTTCAACTGTTTATCATCTTCCTTTTCTGAGTTGAGATTGACGGGCTTCTCATAGCAGTTATATATACGTATCTCCGTATCAGATGTAACATACAATAGCAGGATACGCTGATAATTCCATGCATTATGCTGCACCTGAGCTATCCTGCGCATTGCGTTTTCGTCAAATGATTTGACATTTATGAAAAGTACAACTGGCTTACCCGCACTGAAATACACACTATCTGCCTGTACCTTGACGATGTCTGCATAGTCGGGGTATCGTGAAGGTACATTAATGGCCGATATGAGATAACCATCGAACCCTAATTGTTGTAAGATTGTATTCATCATAACAGAGCTCAGTTATATATATGAACGTAGTTTTGCCCTCATTATTGTATTAGCTGGGCATTTTATAGTCTATTTCGCTACAAAAATACTGCCTATGAAAGACATTGAATCTAAGCATTTTTAGTAAGACTTATTATCATCTTACAGATGACTCGCTTACAACCACTATCCTCGTCAATCGCTTCACAAAATCTGTGACCTTCTCATGCTTCTCTTTGTCCAGCACATTCGGCAACCTCTTCTTCAATTCGACCAAATCGTGTTCAAGTACCGCACGAAAGGAGCTGTCTTCGGCCAAACATTGCTTATAGCACTCCAACTGCTCGTCATAGTGGACATTGTCAAATATGATAATCTTGACTATAGCGTAGTGCAGGACTCAGCATCGGATATCGCTCGCCTCCTTCAGTGTGATAACGGAAAGAAAAGGCATCGTATGACTTATAGAGTTTTCCACTATAAGGCTTGAAGAACAACATCAACAGCAACTTGCCCGCTGAAATGACTGAAAAAAATGGCTTTGGTTCTTTAGAGGCATTATTGGGCACACCAGGCTCGCAACGATAGACATGCTGGACGACATTGAGGTACTGCTGAAATCCTTGCTCGTCGAAGTCATCGAAGTTGAAAGTGCCCGGTATCTGCATCTGCTTCCACATCGCATCAATATCTCTGTAAATGGCATAGGTAGAGGACACTTCTTCTGTAATGCGTTCCATTTCTCCTCCAAAGTCTATTGGAGCCTCATTCTCGCAAAGGGTTAGTTTCTTTATATTCATCAAAGCCATCAGGAACTCCATCTTATGAAGTGCTTCCGCAATGCCACCAGTTCTGGGGTATTTGATCTCCGCTCTGGATTGTATGGTATTCTCATACCCCTTTCTGGGTCCAGCCAGAAAGAAGCAGTCACCGATGTTGATTACCTCATACTTTTGCTCGTAACGACGCGTGTAGCCAGAGAAGAAGATGACATCTCCCACCTTTACTGGCTCGTCGATATGCGCTGTAGCCCTCGCGGTGACTTCAATATCGCTAACAGGAATACTGGCATAGGGAGTTTCCTGATAGAGGACAAGAGGGTAATCAATCAGTTGAAGTTCCAAAGGAGTATCTTTCTGAAAACGGAACGATGTCTCCATCTTCAAAAGATAGTTGCCTTTCAATGCTTCTTCCAAACTCAGACTTGGCTTTCCTACAAAGCTGGTTTGCTTTCTGGCGTCACGAATGAAGTTAACCATCTCGTCTTCAACAATTCGCGTAACGGTAGGCAATGGAAGCAGCGTAAACTCCATCGAGTTCGATTCTTTTCCACGATTGTTTTGTCTGGCCTGTTTGACGAGCGCATGGATGGTGTGCGGGGACAATGCCCTATAGAATATCTTCCTTTGGTTATAATCGTCCTTTAATAATTCAACGACAAAGAAGAACAGGCCTCCCTCGCTCATAAGGATATTCAACTCATCAAAAGTAAGGCGGTAATGCTCTTTGTCTTGAAACGCGTCAACTTCCGTTCCCTTAATCTGCGACCGTAGCGTCCCTACGAGATTGGGATTCTTATCCGGCTCCCCATCATACACGAAAATGCTGCCATCCCACAGCGGTGTCTTGTCGTTCTCTTCGAGATACGACCTCAAACAAGCCGAGGCATCGACATAGTCGCGCACGGCATTTACCGCATTCCGTTCTTTCTTCGTAGTGGTGGACATATTGGGGTTCAAGACTTAGATTTTATGTTCTGGCAGGCAGTATCGAACGTAAGATGTATGATGTTTGATGGATGATGTAATAAGAGATGTATGATGGATGAAGTATAATGGATGATGACTTCATTTCTCACTACCGCCTACATTATCAAGTTTCTTACATCTGTGCATCAATACTTTCACTAATTCCTCGCAATCGGAAGATGTATGATGTTTGATGGATGATGTATGATGTTATTCCACTCCGTCTAGCTTCTTACATCGATGCACCAAGATTTTTACCAATTCTTCGCAGTCGTTATAGAGAGAATCATGTTGCTTATCGGTCAGATCTGCCCTGAAAGTTTCAAGTCTCTCTCGCTCGATGTCCCCTAAAGGAGGACTAAAGGAGGACTAAAGGAGGGCTAAAGGATGGATGATGGATGATGTATGATGGATGATGTTTGATGTAAGATGGCAGAGGGATGAAGTAATCAGATGTATGATGTTTGATGGATGATGGATGATGTATGATGGATGATGTATGATGGAAGATGTAGGATGTAGGATGGATGATGGATGATGTTTGATGTATCATTTCTTCTTTCCGTCTTTATCTTCATTTTCATCTATCTTTTTGCAACGATGAGTGAGTACTTTTACAAGTTCGTCACAGTCTGTGTACAGACTCTGGTACTGCACGTCAGTGAGGTAGTTGTTGCGATGAAGCAAGTCCAGCCAATAGAGGCTTTCGCGAGCTTCTTTTAAGGCTATGTAAGACTTTGCTTTGAAGTCTGCTGTACTGATGGCACTTGTAGTTTCAGCGTTGTTGGCACCGATACTCGTGCCACTTCTTAGCAACTGGTTACAGAGGACAGCGACTGCCTGTAGGTGTACTGGCACTCGCGATGTATGATGGCTGATGTCTGAGGGCTGATGTTGTTTGCTGCCGCGATTATACTTCTGACATCTTACATCATACTTCAGACTTGCTTGCTCAAGCAGGTAGTCGTTGAGTTTGATCACTCTGTCGCCAAAGGCGAGGCATTTCGCTTGTATCGCGTCTGCTATGCTACTCATGTTTGCTCAGTTTTAAAAAGTGGGCCAACGGAATCTTATTGAACCTTTTCTTATGAGAGAATCCCGTTGGGACTTCACTCCTTATATCTGGGTCGTCAGAGTGACATGACAGGGGATGGGAAATCTGCTGCACCGCCTCGTTGTATTGTGTGCTCAGTTTGTCTTGCATTGTTGTTATTTTCTATTTAAGGCGTGATTTCAACTGGTGACAATTTGTTACCAGTTCAGTTGGTTACGTTTTGTAACCGTCTTTTTTTCCATCACTTCTTAAAGTCTTTTCCATCAAACTCTGTCAGCAGTCTGTAGAGTTGTTCTTTCTTCCATTCCTTGGAGCGGTGCTGGCGGAGAACCTTTCTCAGCTGCCAAACGAAATGACGGTCTTCAATCACTCGTTTGTTTGTACTCTCGAACATCGACCCCAAATAGACCACTTTCTCCGACTTGATTGTCATCAGTTTATCGTCGAAGGCCCCAGGCGTTCCGAAGAAATCGTTATAAATATCGTCATAAAAGAACACATGCAACTCGTCCAGCATCGTGTACGTCTCTACCCGTCCGTTAAACGTGCCCCCGACAATCTTCGTATCGGGCGCCACCTTTGAGAGTTGCTCTATAAGTTCCTTGGCGGTCATTGCTGTTGATTTTTCGGGTTGAGGGGGTAAATCACTATAGTTGACAGTTGACAGTCGAGAGTCTGGAGTCGAGAGTCTGGAGTCGAGAGTTCTCTCTTTGAGAGTGTGGCGTTCTTCCGGTTTACTGTTTACCGTTTACCGTTTACCGTTTACTTGAGGACCATGTAGAGGAGGGAGCCGAGGGCGACGGTGATGCTGGCACCACGGACCCAGAGGCGGGTGGTCTGACCCATCTGGCTGTTCTGAGCCTTGGCGGGGTTGGGCTCTACATAGAGGATGTCACGCTGCTGCATATAATAATAAGGTGAGTTGAGGAGGTTAGCGTCGGTGAGGTCTAACTGATGGATGTCGTACTCGCCATCGGGGCGCTGGCGGAGGAGCTTGACATTGGTGCGGGTGCCATAGATGGTGAGGTCGCCGGCTCGCGCCAGGGCCTCAAGGACATTGACCTTGTTGGACTCTATGGTAAAGGAATTGGGATTTTTCACCTCGCCCATGACGGAGACATAGTAGTTGGTGATATAGACCTTGACGCCATAGTCGGCATCAGAGGTGAAGTAGCTACTAATCTTTTCCTTGATGAAGGAGGCTGCCTGCTCGATGGTCATGCCCTGGATGTTGAGCTTGCCGACGAGAGGAAAGTCTATATTACCCTCGTTGTCCACCAAGTAGAAATGATTGGAAAACGTATATGGATTAATGCGAAGGGTTTTAGTATCCAAGGGCGCCGGTTCAGTGACATTAAATTGTGCAGCAGCCTCACCATTAGCGGAATAGACAAAGATACGCAGCTCGTCCTTGGGCTTGATGGTCATGTCGTAGGGAGGAATGGAGTCGTTATACCGGAACTCGGCGGAGTTCTGGATATAGGGGACTTCTTTGTAGGAGCCGCAGGAGAGGAGGAGGAAAGAAAGAAAAAAATAAATTTTACTTTTCATTGAATTTATTTTTTTATTTAACGAAAACTAATATTAACGATAACGATAACGATAACCTACAAATCCTTGCGGATTGTTGTTATTAAACCTGATATTTGTCGTTCTATCTCCATTACATTGTCAAGTAATGATTGATAATTTTCGTTAGTTAAATATCCAACATTGTTTGCTATAAGCAATTGAGTTTCTACTTCATAGGCACTACCCAAGGCAGTATCGAGGAAATGAGCAAAGTCTGCATCAGATGGTCTTGCTGAACCTTCAGCTATATTGCTACTAATGCTAACCACTGCTCGTTGAAGCTGGTCGCAAAGGCCTTTCTTTTCAAACCAAGGCATGTCCGAAGTGACTTGGTAAACCTTCGATGCATATGCGACAGCATCTTGCCACACCTTGTAATTGCGAAAGTTGCGTGATTTATTCATTATTCAACGATAACGGGTTATTAACGAAAACGATAACGATAACGAAAACTAATATTAACGAAAACGATAACGATAACGAAAACTAATATTAACGAAAACGATAACGATAACGAAAACGAAAACGATAACGATAACGAAAACTAATATTAACGAAAACGATAACGATAACGAAAACTAATATTAACGAAAACGATAACTATTGGCGCAACGAACGGATTAATCCAACAAGTTGCTTTTCAATGTTAAGGATTCCATTATGTAATTCATTATATTGTTCATTATCTGTATAATCTATTTTTGCGAACACGAATCTCACAGATTACACGAATGTGATGCTAATTTGTTAACTGTTAATTGAAATGATGTAAGAAGGAAGAGGTTATTTACGTTTCCTTTGCTTATCGAAGAGCTTGGAGTGGGATCCTAGACGCACGAGACGGATTTCTTTATGCTCGGGGTCTTTCCATATTAGTAAGAAGTCATCCTCGATATGACACTCCATACAGTTTTTATACTGTCCCTTTAGGGGATGTGGTAGGTACTCTGCCGGTACAACACCTTCATACCCAAGGTGTTCAAGGACTTTTTGAAGTTCATTAAGTTTATGTTCATCGAACTTTACAGCCTTTAAGTCCTTCTTAAACTGAGAGGATTGCTTGAGCGTATAGACGTAACTGGGACTCTGTTCCATCTTATTCAGAGACTTTTTACGTAGGCTTTAAAGTTAGCCATGTCTAATGTTTCGAGTTCTTTGTCGCTCTCACATTCTTCAATAGCTGCACGGGTCTCTGCGTTTGGAACGTATTCCCACTCTGCCTTCTCTGCTTTTGCCTTTCGACGAATAGAGCGCACAAACTTGATGGTCTGGGCCATAAGATTATCATTGCCCATGATGTGACTCATTTCATTGAGTAGGGATTTCTCTAATGTTATTGTTGTCATATTCTTTATTTTCTTTATTTTTGTATAGGATCGCCGAAGGGTATAAATATGTTTACTGTTTACAGTTTACGGTTTACGGTTTACGGTTTACGGTTTACAGTTTACTGTTTACTGTTTACAGTTTACGGTTTACTGTTTACAGTTTACGGTTTACCGTTTACGGGGTTAGCGCTCGGCGCGCATGGGGTTGTTGAGGAAGTCGGCGTAGGCTAGTTTGATGCCGTCTTCGAGTTCGGTCTTATAGGTCCAGCCGAGTTGCTTGGCCTTAGAGACATCGAGGAGCTTTCGGGGGGTGCCGTTAGGACGGGTGGTGTCCCACTCTATGCGACCGGTATAGCCCACGACTTTTGCCACTAACTCAGTGAGCTGCTTGATGGTGAGCTCCTTGCCGGTGCCTGCATTGACGGTCTCGTTGCCACTGTAGTTGTTCATCAGGAAGACACAGAGGTTGGCGAGGTCATCGACATAGAGGAACTCACGCAGGGGACTGCCATCGCCCCAGCAGGTGACGCTCTCTGCCCCACTCTCCTTGGCCTCATGGAAGCGACGGATTAAGGCAGGGAGCACATGGCTGTGCTCAGGATGATAGTTGTCGTTGGGGCCATAGAGGTTGGTGGGCATGACGGAGATATAGTCGGTGCCATACTGGCGGTTGAGGAACTCGCAATACTTCAGTCCGCTGATCTTTGCCAGGGCATAGGCCTCGTTGGTCTTCTCCAGCTCACTGGTGAGCAGGCAGCTTTCGGGCATGGGCTGTGGTGCCATGCGGGGATAGATGCACGAGGAGCCCAGGAACTCGAGTTTCTTGCAGCCATTCTTCCAGGCGGCATGGATGACGTTCATCTCGAGAATCATGTTGTCGTACATGAAGTCGGCCAAGGCACTCTGGTTAGCGATGATGCCACCGACCTTGGCGGCAGCGAGGAACACGTATTCGGGTTTCTCTTGGGCAAAGAACTGTTCTACTTGGTCTTGGCGGGTCAAGTCCAGCTCCTTGTGGGTTCGTGTGATGATATTTGTATAGCCTTGGCGCTGGAGTTCTCTAACAATGGCACTACCTACCATGCCTCTATGTCCTGCGACATATATCTTTGAATCTTTTTCCATCATAATTTTATTTTGAACACGGATTGCTCGGATTGAACGGATTATCTTTTTGTATTGATGACAATCTTGGGAAAGATTGCTTTGTTTGAGAACAAAGGTTTTGTTTTTCTAAAGTTCTTATGAAAGCTAGCTTTCAATACACTTAAGCAAAATAAAACTTATCATCAATATAAAAACATCTGTGTATATCCGTAAGATCTGTGTTCGCTAAACTACTATTCTTTCTTTTTCTAGTTCATCGGAACATCCGAAATTGTAGAGTAAACCCAACTTGTAGCCTGTGGCATGAAGGTAATTGTAAACTTGAGACCGGTGAGCATCGTCTAACGCGCTTACCGCCTTCAGTTCTACAATTATCTTCCCATAGCATACGAAGTCTGCTTTGTAAGTTTGTTTTAACTCTACCCCATCGTATGTGATTTTCAATTCCTTTTCACGTTCGTACGGAATGTTGCGCCTTTGGAATTCTATTTCCAGTGCTTCCTGATAGACAGCTTCAAGGAAGCCGTGACCGAGCTTATTGTAAACATGGAACGCTGCTCCGTTGATTGCATAAGTAAGGTCACTGTATAGCAACATATTTCTTTAATTGGAACACGGATGACTCGGATTGAACGGATGATCTTTTATATTGATG
>CACYKX010000020.1 GCA_902775075.1 uncultured Prevotellaceae bacterium
AATTACTCATTTTCAATGAGTTAAACAAACTTTGAAGCCTTTTTTATTCCAAATTTACGTTAATATATGCATGTGATTTCTTACATGCGAAAGTTCAATATATAATAAAATATATAATAATTATATAATATATTAAGAAAAGTATCTGTCGGATATTTTCGCAGAAAGTACAAAGTTATACCCCTCGAAAAACTAACTGAGATTTGAGATTTGAGACTATCGCTTAGGAATTAGTTCATCCTCTCACCCCGAATCTACTTCTTCTCTATGAAGCCATAACTACTCTTTAATCGGAAAACGAACTATCTAGACATACTTTCAGTCTGTATAGACTTTCTTAAAAATAATAGAGAAAACATTTGGTAGTTTCAAAAAGTCGTTGTACCTTTGCATCGTCGATTGGGGGGGCGACGGCAAAGAATCATACAGGAGCGAAGATAAAGGGTGGTTTTGCGATGACTCTCTAAAAAAATAATCTAGTAGGGTTAAAAGAACAATTTTTTTGTACCTTTGCAACCGAAGTCCATGAAAGAACTTTCTTAAGATAAGAACGATACAACAAGGTTATTATGCAAATTAACCAAATTGACAAAGATACTATTGACGATCTTGCAATGGGGAGTAGAAAGGCTTTCCAGAGGATTTTTAATATCTTTTACCCAAAGGTTTATGCCTTTGCCCTTGGATTCATCAAGAACGAAGCTGATGCCGAGGATATCTCTCAGATGGTATTTATTAATCTGTGGGTAAAACGCAATAAATTGCAAGGGGTTGAGAATCTCGATGGTTATGTTTATATTGTAGCTAAACATACTGTGTTGAATTATATTGCTTCGCGCAAGGTGACAGTTGATATTGATAGCATTACGGAAACAAGTGCCTCAGGGACGTCACCTCAGGAGTTGATAGAAGCCAGTGATATGAGGCTGTTGATAAGTATGATAGTACAAAATATGCCTCCACAGCGACAGACAATTTATAGGATGAGTAGAGAGAAAGGCCTTAACAATGATGTGATAGCAGAAAAGTTAGGTTTACAAAAGAAAACTGTAGAGAACCATTTGAATTTGGCATTGGGTGATATACGTAAAATGCTAAAAATCCTTATTTTATTGTTATTGAGTTGGGAATAACATGAATTTGTGTTGTCTAATATAATAGTTATAAACGATAGAGTTCTAAGTGAGTTCTGTAATAATATGAATTGGTATGAGCAGATACATACAACAGATTGTCGAATATTTCTTTCATCATGATGTAAAGGGGGATATAGTAACAAGAGTACAACAACGTATTTTGCTTGGTGGTCATGATGCCGAGGACGCCTTCCGTAAGATGTGGGCCGAATGTGACGAGGTTGTAGTAGATGATGCAAAGACAGAAAAAGCCTTTGCTAAGTTGTCGTCTGCTCTGCAAAACGATACGTGTGATGGGGGGCATCTCCATTGGTTGAAGATAGCTGCCATCTGGTTGACACCAGTTATAATGCTTAGTGCTTCTGCTTATTTTTATATATCAGCCACACAGAAGGAAAAGCTCTATTCAAAAGTGGAGTTCATACACAGGTTTACAGCCTATGGTGAGCGTAGTAGGATCGTATTGCCCGATAGCTCGGTGGTTTGGCTAAATGGTGGAAGTTCACTTACTTATCCATCAACATTTTCGCCTGAAGAACGCAATGTGTGCCTTGTGGGAGAAGGATTCTTTGAAGTGAAAAAGAATACAAAGAGACCGTTTACTGTGGACATCAATAAGATGAAACTGAAGGTTGTTGGTACATCATTTAATGTGTTCTCATACCCGTCTAATCCGCAAGTTACCGTGACATTACAGACGGGTAAATTAAAAATAGATATGGCGGGACAGAAGAAATCATATATGTTGCAACCTAATGACCAATTGCTTTTAGATACGAAGACAGGCAAAACGGAGATGCGACATGTAAATGCTGTAGATTATTCGATATGGCGTGTACCTACTTTATATTTTGAAGAGACAAAATTGGTTTATGTTCTACAACAAATAGAGCGTGCATATAATGTTAAGATACACATACAGAATAGTAGATACAACAATCAGACCATTCGTGCACATTTTAATACGAACGAAAAGATAGAAGATATCATGTGCGTTATCAAAATGCTGATACCACAATTAAACTATGAGATTGACGGCAACGAGATCTTTATCAAATAATTAATTTAATATTTTTTAACCTTTTAACTTTGGGGGTTGGGGAGTATTTGTAGTGTCTTAAATTTAGATACCTTAAATTAATTATTTAAATTTAAAAACCTAAAATGAAAGAAAAAAAACGTATTCTAAAGACGGCTGCCGCCATGTTGATAGTTGGTAGTCTATTTCTACAAGCTCAGAATGTGTCCTTTGGTAATGAGCGCACGACGCTGAAAAAAGCTTTTGAGAAAATAGAAGCGGTGAGTAGCTACAAAATTGCTTATAATGCTTCTAAACTGAATGTGAATAGAACAGTAAAACTGGACAAGAAAAACAAAACCGTGGTCCAAGCGCTAGAAGATTTACTGAGAGACACAGACTGTACATTTGAAATGAAAGGCAACCTGATTATTATCGTGCCCAAAAAGTCGGAGAATGTAAAGCAAAATAAAAGCATAAGTAGAGTGAGGATTTCGGGTGTGGTAACAGATCAAAATGGCGAGGCTGTGATAGGTGCTACAGTGGGAGAGAAGGGAACCACTAATTGTACCGTTACAGATGTCAATGGTCACTATAAGCTAAATGTTCAGAAAGGTGGTCTCATACAAGTTAGCTATATAGGTTTCATTACCCAGAACCTGAAAGTAGGAGGCACAAATGAACTTAATGTCACATTGAAAGAAGATCAGCATAACCTGAATGAGGTTGTCGTCGTAGGATATGGTCAGATGAAGAAAAGCGACCTCACAGGTGCTGTGGCATCGGTGACGGTCGATCAAGATAAAGCCGTATATGAAAGTGGTGTGGATCATTTGTTGCAAGGTAATGCCCCTGGTGTGTATGTGAATTCGGGTGACTCGCAATTGGGTGGTCTTATCAATGTGCGTATTCGTGGAACATCAACATTGAATGGAAATAAGGAACCGTTGTATGTGATTGATGGCATTATCATGAACGATGCTACAGAAGATGCCGGAAATGCTGTAAGCGGAGGTACAGGTGGCGACCCTGTGCAGACTACCCAGAGTGGACTTACGGGTCTTAACCCTCAAGATATACAGAGTATTGAGGTATTGAAAGATGCTTCGGCAACGGCAATTTATGGTTCACGTGCATCAAATGGTGTTGTACTTATTACTACTAAAGAGGGCAAAACCGGTAAGGCAAAGGTCAACTTCTCTACAGGTTTCTCGTTGGGTAAAGCGACAAAACACATCGATGTACTTGATGCAGAAGAGTATGTGATATATAAAAATGAGAAGAGTGAAGGCTATTATAGTGATACGTTTCATCCTGTGTCACGTGATTGGCAAAAGGAATTATATCATACCGCTCTAACGCAGTCGTACCGTTTATCGGTGAGTGGTGGTAACGACAAGGCCAACTATTTTGTGGCAGGTGGTTATCTCGATAATGATGGTATCATCCGCAATACGGGACTATCACAGGCCGACCTACGCGTGAACTACAAATATAAACTGAGTAAGAATATGAGTTTGAAGGGTACATTCAGTTTGGTGCGTCGTATCAATGACATGACCGCAGGTACCGATGGACTTGGAAACTCTACCACTAGTCTAACTCGTCACGCTATATTAGCAAAGCCATTTACAGATGTAAATCCTGATGATGAGAATGATACAGGTTTGCAACTCATGCCAACAAATTGGTTGACAGACTATAAAGACCATTCTGAGGAAAATCGTGCTGTAGCATCAGTGGCCTTCGACTATAAGATTGTCAAGGGCTTGACATTTCATCTGATGGGATCGTATGACACCCGTGACAAGACACGTTCACGTTGGTATGGTACTGGCGTATATACCGGTATGAAAGTGAAAGGACAATTGGGTATAAGTGAATTAAAAAGTCAGAAAAAGGCTCTTGAGGCATTGCTCTATTATGATTATACTATAAATGATGTGCATCATTTGTCGGGTACGGCTGGTGTGACCTACGAGCGTCGCGATGTGAATCGATATGGTATGGTAGGTGAGGATTTCTCTGTGTTGAGTTTGGGAATTGACGGTATAGCCTATGCCAACAAAACCTACACAAATTCACATTCACTTACCAACGAGACTACCGCATCATCATTATTGCGCGTGAATTATAACTATATGGACCGTTATCTTGTAACGTTGACAGGTCGTGTGGATGGCTCGAGTAAGTTTCAAAAGAACAACCGCTACAGTTTCTTCCCATCATTGGCACTCGCATGGCGTGTCAGTCAGGAGAATTTCTTGAAAGACAGCAAGTGGTTGAATAATTTAAAGATAAGGATGGGATGGGGTATGACAGGTAATCAAGGAATCTCAGCCTATGCCACCCAAAACACTTATAGCAATGTGGAGTATTCTACAGGTTCTGGTTCTAATCTCGTAGGTATGGCTCCAGATAAAATAGCTAATCCCAATCTGAAATGGGAAGCAACTTCACAGGTGAATGCCGGTATCGATTTTGGTGTACTAAACAATCGTTTGACCTTTAGCATCGATGCGTATCATAAGGAAACCAACGATATTCTTCAGTCAATGAGTACCGCTGTATCTACTGGGTTTAGTTCAATCTATGTAAACTGTGGGTCTATTCAAAACAATGGTGTGGAAGTCGCTGTTAATGCTGTACCCATAACTACAAAGGATTTTACTTGGAATATCGGAGCTAACCTGTCACACAACAAGAATCGTATAACCGATCTTGGATTGCCTGAAACAAAATATGGTACAGAATACTATCAAGCTTATTATGGAACAAATTTGTCGTACTTCGGTTCGGCAGCTTTTCCTGTAAACATCTTCATCAAAGGCAAGCCTATCGGACTATTCTGGGGATATAAGACCAATGGTATTTTCCAAAGTGATGAAGAGGCTAACGGACTTGTGCATAATGGAAATAAGCTGACGGCTGGTGACATCGCTTATGTAGATATCAATCATGATGGAGTTATTAATACAGAAGATCGTGTGATTCTTGGCGATCCGAATCCTGATTTCACCTTTGGCTTCAACACGTCTTTAACCTATAAGGCTTTCACTCTCTCGGCTCAGTTCTATGGTTCAGTAGGCAACGATTTGGTGAATGCTAACCTACTTGATAACACCAATACATATTATGATTATAATATTTTAAAAGAGGCATACTATGAGGCATGGCGTGCAGAGAGTCCAAGCATAAAATATCCAAAACTTGGTACACCTTTGAATGAACTTACAGACCGAATGGTGGAAAATGGTAGCTTTTTGCGCATGAGTAGTTTGAGTCTTACCTGGAATATGCCTGTACGCAAGTGGAAAGCAATAAACGGATTACAGCTTACTCTGACAGGTCGCAATCTGTTTACGATTACAAACTATTCCGGTTACGATCCTGATGCCAACAGTTTCTCTAATGACTCTAAACGTGTCGGCATCGACTATGGTAGCGCACCTGTTACCCGTTCGTATAGTTGCACGGTAAATGTAACCTTTTAAAGGTTAATAGAAGAAAAATGAAAAAACAAGAAGGTAAAAAACTCAAAACAATACGACAATGAAAAAAATCATTATATATTCGTTAGTACTGTTAAGTATGATTTCTTTTGTTTCATGTAATGCCATACTTGAAGAAGATATAGATTCTTTCCCTTCGCCATCGATTACTTACTCTAACGATGAAAGTGTAGAATCAGCATTAACAGGTTGTTATCATGAACTAATAAGCTATCAATTATTCGGTTCAGACTATACAACTATTTTTTGTACTGCCGGTGGAACATGTATCAATACAAGTTCATCATACAACGATATGAGAGCTCAAAAGTGCGAACCCGACAATAAGTATATTGGTAGATTATTTAAATCACATTATCGTGTGATAGCCGATTGTAATGACTTGCTCGATAAGATCAATGATAGCGGAGCTTCTGATATGCTGAAAGCACGCGCTCAGGGCGAGGCTTACTTGTTGAGAGGTATGATGTTCTTTAATCTAGTGCGTGCATTCGGTGGCGTGCCTCTTCGTATTAGTTCAATAACAAGTACAACGCTAAATATGCCTCGTGCCTCTGTGGAAGCAACCTATCAGCAGATTATTGATGACTTGGAAAAGGCCGCTACATTCCTACCCGAAGTGAATCCTATCGAAGGACGTCCAAATTGCTATGCTGCCCACGCCTTGTTAGCGAAAGTATATCTGACGATGGCTAATGGTGAGGAGAATTCTCCATATTGGCAGAAATGTATCGATGAGGCACAAAAAGTGTATGGCCACTATCAGTTGGTGCCTCTGCAAACCCTCTACAATCCACAAAACCGCAATACAGCCGAGTCAATAATCGAAATTCAGTTCTCCGACATCAACGGTAATACCTATACACAGGGTTTTGCTCCTACCGAGAGCGATTATACTCCTAATTCAGCAAGTGCACCTTATGGGCGCTATCGTCCATCAAAATATATCTTTGATACTTGGAGAAAACAATATCCGGGTGATCCACGTATAGAAGAGGGAATCATCTATGATAGTTATACAAAGAAAGGTGGTAAAGAAACCGTAGAAATATATCCAAAGTATAATAGTAGTAAAGGAAATTCACGTATGTGGGTTTATATCAAAAAGTATCTAGACTCCCGATATGTGGCACAATATACGCCTCAAAACTTTATCTATCTGCGTTATGCCGATGTGTTGCTGATGTTGGCAGAGGCTACCAATGAGGTAAGTGGACCGGAAAAAGCTTATAAATATGTGAACGAGGTGTTAGCTCGTGCACGCAATAGTGCTACTCCAGCAGCTGCAGAACCTGCCGATTGGAGTGGTATGACAAAGGAAGAATTCCGTCATCGTATTATGTACGAGCGCTTTTATGAATTATTAGGAGAACAGACAGAATATTTCGACATGCGCCGTCGTGGTTATCAGTTTATGCTCGACTATTGGATAGCACATAACGCTCATCCCGCGAACTGCAAAAATCCGTCATCTCCGAAATATAAGGAAAACTGGTTTGAATGTACTCCCGAGATGGCTAAGCGCGCAATGTTGCTACCGTTTCCAACACTTGAGATTAATTCGAACAACGCTATTAGTGATAAAGACCAAAATCCTGGATATTAATAACATATAATGATGAAGAAATTTTTTCTATCTGTAGCATTTACGCTATTGACTATCTTGGCTTGGGGACAACGTACTCCAGCTTTAGAACAACTGAAAAATGACCCACGAAAAGCTTATGGTACAGATTATCCGTATAGGCAAACTAATGATGTAAAACTTACCAAATGCCCTGATGGATATAAGCCATTCTATATCAGTCATTATGCCCGTCATGGTTCGCGCTATTATTGGAGTAATAGTCTATATAAGGAACTTGACACTCTGCTTACTATAGCTCATGAAAGACGGCAATTGACATCAATAGGTGAAGCCTTTCGCCAAAAGTTTATGATGGCCAAAGATGAATTGCTGACAGGGGTTGGTGAGTTGACCGACCTCGGCTGGCAACAGCATCAAGGCATTGCCCGAACGATGTATAACAATTTTCCGGAAGTTTTCGAGAATGGTGGTAAAGTTTTGGCTATTTCATCGCTGGTAGGCCGTTGTATCATCAGTATGTCGGCCTTTTGTCAGGAATTGGTACAATGTAATCCTAAGATTGTAATTCGTGAACAGTCGTCACGCTTTACGCTTGATGGGGTAGTTCCTACTGATGGACAAAATCCCATCAAGCACAATTATCCTAAGGACCTAAAACCAAGATATGAAAAGAATAGTAATCTCTTTAAAATAAAAGACGACCTGCGGCAAAAGTTGCTCAAACGTATGTTTACAACCACAGAAGGATTACCGAGCAAACCACATCATATTGCCAGCAATCTAATAAGGTTATATACATCACTTCCAAGTATTAATCACGAAGGAATGATGGACAACCTTATTACCGATCAAGAAATTGCAGATAGATGGGAAGGCGAAAATCTGAGTTCATATTCATGGGTCTTTGGTTCGCAATATCAGATGATTCCAATCTTGCAAGATATCATGAAGAAAGCTGCTGCCGTTATTGATGGAACAAGTGACCATATAGTGGATTTGCGATTTGGCCACGACACGTGTATTGGTCCACTCACCGTATTGATGGGTATCAATGGTGCTGACATTGATCCTGTAAATCCTAATGAGGTAAAAGATTGCTACCAAAATTGGGAGACTTGTAAGGCGAGCAACATTCAATTAATATTTTATCATGGAAAGAAATCTACGGATGATATCCTTGTTAAATGTCTGATGAATGGTGAGGAGGCTTCTTTACCTGTTCCTACCGATAATTATCCATATTATAAATGGAACGATTTTCAGAAATTTTATACAGCTCGTTGTTTAATAGCTTGTAAAAGTTCGAATTGATAGGTTCTTTGTTTATTCAGTTAACTTCGTAAGGCTACATACCTATTCGCGTGAGCTTACGAAGTTAACTGCGTAAGCTGATGAAGTTAACTGCATTCGGAAAGCCACCTCTTTGAATACTTTTTCAACTAATAACAACTCTATTTCATTTTATCGGAGTTGAGAATCGTAATTGTTTTCCCATCGATTTTGATTGCTCCATTAGCTTCGAATTCCGACAGACAACGCAGAAGCGAGAATTTCTGTATACCGAACATATCAGCTAGCTCTTGTCTGCTTTTGTCTAGTTTGATGATGCGACTTTGCTGCTCTTTAGCGGCCTTGATGAGAAAATAAGCCACCTTCTCGCGTACCGTAAAAAGCGACAGCATACGCAGCTTTTGGGTGAGGAAAACATCTATGGAGGAGAGTCGGCGAATGAAATTCATACGCAAATGTTCGTTCTCGTCGATAAGTCGTTTCAGTTCCGAAGGCATCATGCGCAAGATCGTTGTCGGTTTGGCCGTCTCCACGCTTACCGGCATGGCATTATTCTCGGCGAAGATGAAGGCCGGAGCGATCAGCATGCAAGCTTTCAGACGGTCTATCTGAACTTGTTTGCCCGACAGACCGGTCATCCTGGATATCAGCTCACCTCGGAGAATGAAGTCGGCATAGCGGCAAGGCAATCCGGCCAACGTGTAGATTTCTTTGGCCGGATATTCCACGATTCTATATTCCGTAGAACTCAGCATCTCTTCGATTTCACGAGTAGAAAATCCTTCGAAGAGAGGACTTGTCTGTAGTATCTGGTATATTGACTCTTCCATTTCAATCCGTTTTTATGATGATAACGGACATTTCCCTCATTTTATTGCATGAAAACAATCCCCCGATAATAGTTATCGAGGGATTCTTGTTGTCTTATAAAATATAGTTTTCGAGGTCCTCTTCTACTGTTGAGTTTCCGGCAATACCGAAGTTCTCAACCAGTATCTTGAGTACACCTTCTGAGATGAACGCTGGGAGGGTAGGACCGAGATGAATGTTCTTGACACCTAAATGTAATAGAGCGAGGAGTACGATGACAGCCTTCTGCTCATACCATGCGATATTGAAGAATATCGGCAGGTCGTTGATGTCGTTGGCCCCGAAGATTTCCTTCAACTTGAGAGCCACAACAGCCCATGAATAAGAGTCGTTACATTGTCCTGCGTCGAGCACACGCGGAATACCGTTGATGTCGCCAAGGTTCAGTTTGTTGTACTTATATTTTGCGCATCCACTTGTAAGGATTACCACATCCTGTGGCAAGGCTTTGGCAAACTCCTCATAATAGTTTCTACTCTTCATGCGACCATCACAACCACTCATCACCACGAATTTGCGGATGGCGCCACTCTTCACGGCCTCTACGATCTTGTCGGCAAGAGCGAAGACCTGAGCGTGGGCAAAACCTCCTACGATCTTTCCGGTTTCTATCTGCTGAGGAGCCTCACAAGTCTTGGCCATGGCGATGACCTCAGAGAAGTCTTTGTGCCCATTGGCATCCGCCTCGATATGTTTCCATCCAGGGAATCCCGTAGAGTTCGTCGTAAACACCCGATGCGCATAACTAGCATTCTTAGAAGGTGGTACGATACAGTTGGTCGTGAACACGATCGGCCCGTTGAAGCTTTCGAATTCCTCCTTTTGCTTCCACCACGCATTACCATAGTTGCCCACGAGATGCTTATACTTCTTAAGCTGAGGGTAGTAGTGGGCCGGTAACATCTCACCATGTGTATACACGTCCACTCCCGTACCCTCAGTTTGTTGAAGTAAATCCTCGATATCCTTGAGGTCGTGACCGGATATGAGGATGCCCGGATTCTTTCCGGTGCCTATATTAACTTGAGTAATTTCCGGATTTCCGTAAGTCTCGGTATTGGCTGCATCGAGCAACGCCATCACGTCGACACCATATTTGCCCGTCTCCAAGGTGATGTCGAGGAGCGATTGCATATCACTTTCGGGGTTTGCGATAACGCTCAACGCCTTGCAGATGAAGTCTATGATATGCTCATCACGCTTGTTGAGTCGTGCTGCGTGCTCATAGTAAGCCGCGATACCCTTCAGTCCCAAAGTGGTGAGTTCCTTGAGCGAACGCAAGTCAGCATCCTCGTTGCGCAAGATACCCTCACGTTCACCCTCAGCCTCATAGTCAGTCTTCTCGCCGCCCCATCTTACCTCCTGGTAATCCGGCAAGGCCACAGCATGATCGCGGGCAATCGACAAGAGTTGCTTCTTGATGCTGATACCCTCATCCACCTTGTTCAATATCGCCTGATCGTCGAAGTTAGCATTCGTGATCGTAGAGAATAGTGCATCCGACAAAAACTCGCCCACACGAATCTTCTCATAGTCGAGCTGCTGCTTGTTGAGTTCGTGAGCGATGGCTCCGACACCACGGACTACACTCAACAACAAATCCTGCCATCTGGCCGTAGAAGCCTCTTTGCCACATACACCCTTGATGGTACAACCGGTTCCCTTTGCCGTCTCCTGACATTGGAAACAAAACATTTTATTGTCTGTCATTTTCTTTATTACCTTTTGATTTTCGACGGCAAAGGTACGTATATCACAAACAAAGCCTCGGTAACAATTGTTACCAAGGCGTGTTAATGTTATGTTAAAAAAAGCCTTTAAGATTTCTGATTCTTAGGCGTAGGAATGCAATCCCCCGAGGACATAGTTTACGCCGAAATAGGTCATGATGATGCTGAGAAACGCCAACACCATATAGAGATGATAGATCTTCGGACGACGGAATATCGGGAGTGTGTGTGTATGCAAAACTACGGCATATATCATGAAGGTGATGAGCGCCCACGTCTCCTTAGGGTCCCAACTCCAATAAGTTCCCCAACTGATGTTTGCCCATATAGCGCCGATGAAGATGCCAAGACCCATGGTGACGATGGCTGGATAGAGCATCAGACGACTCAACAGCTGTAGTATCTCCGTCTGCGACTTCATCAACATTCCGAGAACTCCGCACACGAAGGTGAGGGCGAGTAGGGCATAACTCATCATGATGATGCTCACGTGGATGCACAATAGAGGCGAATTCAATACCGGCATGATATGTCCGATGGCCGGGTCCATCTGGTTGATGTGGCTCACGAGCAACAGAAATCCCGAGAGTAAGAATCCAAAGAGAGTGAGATAGTATGATGGTAATGTTGGGAGCCGAAATGAGAACAAGATACAAAACAACATGATAAACCAAGCCACGCTCAGCATCGACTCATAACCGTTGCTTAACGGGATGTTGTCGCTGATGATCCATCGAAGGATAAGAGAGAAGGAAAGGGCGAGAAAGGATATCGCCAGCATGATCTCGAAACATCTGTTTATCGTCTTATTGCTGATTCTCATCATTCTCTTTTGGGGATATGCCAATAATCGGATGAGTATCAGAAGGGCGAGGATGCCTAAGGTGAGATTCACGATGAACAGAATCGTAGCAAAAGGTATTTGGTTGTTGATGCGTTCAGCCTCTACTTGTATCGTAGAAGGTATACCCGCAACCGATGCTCTCTGCCTGTTGATATTCTCGTCAACGATTTGCATCAATCGCGTGTTGTTGCCACTATCGGCCGAACGATAGAGTTCGTTGATACTCTTCGTCTGAATCAAGTTCAACGCCTTACCCATACGCAATTCAGCTATCAGGTTTACCTTGTCGTCGAGACGGGCCGCCTGCTCGTGTAAGGCATCATGACAGCCTTGGCGATAATATTCCTCTACAAGTTGTTTAAGTATGTAACCATTCGAACTAAACAATTCATTTACAGATACATAGTCGTCAAGGTGCAAGTAATCCTTTAGTTCGCTACCTTTCACCTTGATAATCTTCTCCTGAGCCCATTGGTCGCCCCAGAAGATGAATCCCGTAAGGATTTGTTCCGGAGAACATCCCTTGTAAGAACGCCTTCCCGAAATCTTGCGCGTAAACTCATAAGCATAGGTTTGTATCTGACAGATGCGGGTGTTGTATTGCATAAACATCTCACACATATGATTGGCCACAGGACGCGGCAAAACCGTGGTTTGAGCCTTGAGCGACGTGGCGGAGAAGAATAGGACGAAAAGGAAAGCCCCCTTGCGCAATAAAGGATTGCGGAGGAGTCTGCGGAATGTGCCCTTAGGGTCGACGAGCATCCAGATGAGCGAGATGAAGAGTAGACCATATCCCGTATATGTGACGGGTATTCCCCATGGGTCGCTATTGATACATAACGTACTACCGTTGGCATCTTCATCATACGAGTTTTGATAGATGCGGATACGATCATGACAGAAGATATGATTCATGGAAACGACACCTCGCGTACTTTCGCCCTTCTCCTTGACAGTAATCGTAGAGGCGTAATCGGCCGCGGCATCTGACCCCTCGTATTTCTGAATATCGAAGTTCTCCAGTTTGATGCTGAAAGGCAGAGGCTCGAGTTTCATTCCCTCATCGCCTTCCTCAAGATATGTCTGAGTGGTTTCGCCGACACGCAGATGTACAACCCCTCGGAAAGAATAAAGATGGGTGAGGAGCGCTCCCACAAGGATGACGACAAAGGAAAGATGAAGTAGAAGGATATTCTTTGATGCGATCTTAGTCTTCAGAATATAAAGAATACTGGTAACGGAAAGTACGACCCAAAGCGAACAAAACCACCATGAGCCATATAAATGCGCCGAAGCATAAGGAGTTCCTACAAATTTCTCGCTCAGAGAGATCGCTACCATGGCGAGGATGACACAAATGTAGGAAATTATAACAAGTTTCTTCATGTTTTTGTATAAAAAATAAGAAACCTGACAAGTAAAGAACCTGTCAGGTTGATATAGAGATCTGTTAGATAGAGCGAAGGAATTTCACGATAGCGTCTCGATCGCTCTTAGGGAGATTATAAAACTTCAAAGCCGAACTGTAGGCATGACTGTTCTTGCTATAAGCATGCCACATGATAGCCTCAACCTCGTTGCGCGCACGACAATCGTGCAGACGATCCTCGGCACCCGTGTTGACAAGCGACAAGCCACGTCCCCAAAGAGGAGTGGTACGACACCAACTACCATGGATATCATTCTTCATATATAGTTTGTGTTGCATCATATCGCTATAAGGATAGATGGTCTGATGAGGATAGCGAGGCAAAGGTTTACCCGCACATATCTCAGGTTCCCAATAGTCGTCATCACCAGTCTTCCACGAAGGACGATGGCAACTAGCGCATCCAATCTCCATGAACAACTTCTTACCACGTTGTACGTCCTTGTCGTTCAAATTACGCGCGCGAGGAATAGCCAATCCACGATGCCATACCATGAAGTTGTAGAATTGTTCTGCCGTCTGTTCAGGCGCAAAGTTATGCCACTTATTATCGAACTGGTTCGTCTTTGGGTCGAGCAAGTTGCGTACGGCATCAGCAATACCCGCGTCTGTACCATCTGCATAATAAGGAGAAGATGGGTCAGCCTTGATTTGTGCGATAACATCCGGATTCTCGCTCATAGCCTGAGCCCATGCAGAAGTAGTATAGAGATAAGGACGATCAGGACGACTCACGTTCGTGATATTCCAAATGGCGTTAGCGCCTGGGCCATCCTGTAACGTGCCACGTGTGAGAGCGTATGTGAATCGCTTCACAAACTTCCTATCGCCAGCCTTATACCATGCGTTAGCCGTAAAGTCGTTGGTAGAAGCATCCCAGAAGTTGCTATTCACATATTCTGCCACATTCATTCCCGCACGCTTGAAATAACCCGCTGTCTTGGCATATTGCGCACGAATAGAATCATTAGGGATAGCATCCAGCAAACCCGTACCGATGACACCTATCGTAGACTCCAGACGAACATCATAGTCGGTAGGCTGAGGTTTCGTGTTGAAAGCCGATTGAGCGATGGTCACCTCCGGATAAATCAAATCGTAAGTCTCGCCATCAGGAAAATGCATAGGCAGCCCACTCTCCATCGTCGTGACATGCTTCCATTTGATGTTGATACCATTCTCGTTGACAGGCGGAAGGAAAGGCGCCGAAGCCTGAGTTTGAGGCATAGCCGTCACCTCGGAAACATACGGACCATCGTTAGACCCCTCGTGGTTAGGATGATAGATTACCAACAGATATCCGTTGCCATTGGCATAGCTCGTGCGATATTGAGCCTGCCACTTGCCATGACCATATTGAGGATGACAATCGAAACAACTACTACGAACAGAGGCAGGACCGAGTCCCTTGAAAGGTGCCTTGTTCTCCGTATAGTTACGCTCAAACATCTGCTCTCCGGCAAAGAAGGCGTTGAATAATGACGGATTTTCATCTACTACAGGAGCTTGGTCGGAATATGCGCTCGAACCGATGTTCTCCGTAGTTCCTAATTTACCTCCAGGATACCATTCTCCGGCAGAAAAGTTACCTGTAGCTTCCCCTACATAATTTGCCTCGGGTGTCTCATTGGTCTGTATACCCGTGGCATCATCGCTACAGCCCGTCAGCAAGGTAGCTAAAGCGACTGTAGCGGATGATAAAAAATATATACTTCGTTTCATATCTGATTATTTCTGACGGATAATCCATGTGCCTGCGGCATTCAAAGCTTCATCTAGAGCCTGAACTTTTTCGATACAATTCTTTACTTGTGGGTCTCCAGGAGCGTCGATGAAAGCCTTACCACTATTCTTGGCAGACTCAAGGGCTGCGATAGCTTCGTTGAGCGCGTTATTCAAGGCTGTATATCCCTCATATTTATGCTGTTGCATATAGTTCATCAAAGAGTTCTTAGCAGGAACGGTCGCATTGATATCACGCAATCCATAAAGAGAATTCTTGATAGAGTAGATATTGTCTTGATAGTCCTGGAAAGAACGCTTGCTATAAGGAGACTCGATATAGTCGGCTGCATCCTGATCGTCGCCTTGACCGGTAGCGACACGATAAGCCTGTCCCAACTTTTGGGTGTATACTTCCTGACAGATATCAGAACAACCGCCAACGAAGATGTTCTGTAAGGTCTCTTGCCATGTGGCGAACATACCATTTGCAGAACCTGCACTTATAACCTCAAGACCATAGCCGATACCCTTGCTTGACAAACCGGCATAATGAGTACCGTCGAGCGTCCATTTGGCTGCGTTTACGGTATTTTTTACGCTCTCGCTAGCCTTGTCTCCCATCCAGCCATAGGCGAGTAGGGATGTCATATTGCGAAGGTCTCCGGCAACAGCAACGGCGAAGGCACATTCGTCAAGGGTCTTGATGGAGGTAAGTTCCTTCTCGGTCTCGTTTTCTGCTGTAAGGGCAGCCAAGGTACGATTAGCACCATTACGGAAGAGGATGAACTCCAATCCATGGAAACCCAATACAGAGTCGAAATCATGGTTCTTCTTATATACGAACTTGTCGGCCTGTGCTCCGTTGATACCGGCAATAACATCCTTATCGTTAAGAGCTTTTACCAACTGGTCATGATCGAGTGGCCATGAGTCGATATGTGGGTCGATATTGTTATCGCTAGCGGCACCATAGAGGAAAGATTCGCTCTCTTCCCAATATTTACGGGCTGCCTTGAAAGCGTTACAAGCTGCGTCGATATCGGCCTGTGTCAAAGTTCCGGCCTTGCGCTTAGTATATACGTTCTGACAAGTCTCATAAAGGGTCTGTGTGTTTGCGGCCAAATCCGTATAAGTAGGTTCTACGACATTAGCGACATAGTTTTCAGCAATAGCCTGCATCTCAGAGGATGTTGTTATTTCTGTGTTTTCGTTGTTGTCATCACTACTACAAGAGGTAGTGGTTAATGTCATCGTGCTTATTGCCGCGAAGAGCAAAGCATACTTAAAATTCTTTTTCATCGTTTTTTATAATTGATTAATTAATGTGTTTCAAACTTTTTATAGGAAGAAACCCTCATATACCACACCTATATTGATAGAAGGTTCGTTATTATAGGTATTCTTGAATTTGCGCAGATTATATTCTGCCTTGATACCGATCTGTGGAACAGGATGGTAGTTGATGCCGGCGGCAAAAATCTGTTTGTTGGTCCATTGCTTTGTCGTGGCGTGAATATAAGAATCGTAATATTCGTAATGACCGAAGACATAAAGTTTCTTGTTGTCGGCACGGAGAGACTCTATCTGCGAGAAGATATCGTAGCCAGCTTCGAGCATGGTGGCAATAGCATGACTACCGAAATATTTTCCGTTGCCCGACTCATAAGGTTTTACCAACGAGGTGGTAGGATATACATAAGAAGTAATCTTGTTGGCATCACTCACATAACCATAGTCTGCGTTTCCACGAACGATCCAGTTGTGAGCATGATATGTGAAGTCGATGGTTCCGATATACACATTACCCTTGATATTCTTGGCGTCTCCGCTCTCCATATCGTGAGGTACGGCGTTGTGCATGGCTTGCCCGTAATAGCCGCTCATACCGATGCGCAACCCCGGAATGGAATAGTTGTCGAGACGACCGGCTACAGCATATTTGTTGGCTACATCAAACTCGAAAGGGGATTGTGTGCCACCTTTTATCCAGTTTGTTCGGCTAAAGTTGAAGGCGTTCAAACCTGCGAGTAATTGAGCCTCATAGCGGAATTTACCCAAGCGTCCCCAAAGAGAAACACCAGTCTGATGCCAGGTACAAGGAAGAATTGTGTTTTCTCCTTCCGGGCGATATACGGTAAAGAAGTTTAGAGGTTCATGATTTGCGTTGGTCAATCCGATTGGTACTACGATATGTCCCATCTTCAGATTCAAGGCACGAGAGAAAGATTTCTGCAACCAGAACTGTTCCAGTTCCACTTCACCCCCTCGTTCATTCTCCTGTTCAAACTCGATAGCCTCGTCGGCTTCATATTCAATAGAAGAACCACTTCCGCCATGTTCAAACTCGATCTCACTACCTAAGGTCCAACCTTTGCCGAAGTCGTAGCCGAGATAGATGACGGCATGAGGAATGTCGAAACGTCCATGACTAGGGTCGTTCTTGTACTTCTGAGGAACCGTATATCGGTTGCCGTTGTCGCTATAGAAGTTTCTGCTATAGGCAGCCTCTCCATATCCTCCGATGCTGAGGCGTTTTCCTCCGGCATGATTCATCACAGAATCGGCCGCATGAGTCTGGGCATCTGCGTATATACCACTTGTAAAGGTCATGATTCCAGCAAGAATGCTGATTTTGAATGAATTATTCATATCTGAAATATATTATGTATTTTCGCATTATTTCCGGATGCAAAAGTACGGATCTTTACATTTCTATACAATACTTAAAAATTGGTAAAAGCGTGGATACCTACTTATGGGGATGGTAATATAAAAAATAAAAGGCACGTTTCTCAACGTACCTAATATCTATTATACAAAAACATTATGAACTTTATTATTCGTGAACTCTTCGATCCCCACTTATTGCAAGTTGGCTAAAGAAGAATGGACTGCTTTATTCTTTCTTTTGCAAAAACGTTCACATTGGGCACAAATGTCATATCCCAGCATAGCGCCAAGAATGAAATCTTCTTCCGGAGAAAGTTGGCATAATGGTTTTGTCACAATTAGTCTGATCGCATCCAGACATTCTCGTTTGCCGAAATAAAGGTTCAGACGGTCGTTTCCCACGGGTTGGAGTATATATTCTATACCTTGATGCTGTAGACGCTCAAGGGCCTCCTCCTCGTATTTCTTGTTGAAGGTGTAGAGTATCATGTTGCGTACTCCTTTTCTATACTCGTAAATGTGGTTAGCGAGAACCTTTAACTCTATTGGCATAATTATTTATATGTACGGGATAATAGGAAAAACTAAAGAGATTTCTTGATGCTATCGATCCATGCGTCGATACGACCTTCTGTTTTGTCGTCCTCGTTGACGTCGTCAAGGGCAAGACCTACGAATTTACCGTCAACAACGGCTTCGCTATCATCATAGTTGTATTCGTCGGCAGATACTCCGGGAAGTACATTTGCGCCGGCTTCTATAGCGGCATCATAGAGTTCTTTCATACCGCCACAGAAGGTGTCGCAATAACTTTCGCTATCGCCACAACCGAATAGGGCAACGGTTTTGCCGGATAATCCTGCGGCTTTCAAAGTCTTTATGCCATCATACCAGTCGTCTTGTAGTTCTCCGGCTCCCCAGGTAGAGGTGCCCAGAATCAAGTTGCTGTTACTATTGATGTCATCGGTCTTAAGGTTTTGAACATCAATAGCTTCTACGCCCAATTTCTCGGCGATAGTTTCTGCGATTGTCTGACATGTTCCTGTAGAGGAACCGTAGATTACTATTGTTTTTTCCATCGTTTTATTAATTTTAGGGTTTATTTTTCGGGCCACCCTTATAAGTATAGGATATGCCTCATGAACAATTTCTTGGTTGCAAAGATACGGGCAATCGTAGAAATCTGCAATACTTAAAAATGGGTAAAGATATTTCTACCTACTTTTGGGGATAGATAAAAAAATAGGCATGCCCCCATAGCATACCTACTTATGATGATGAATATGATTCATGTATGTCATTTCAAAGGCACACCATACGTGTTTTTCACCTCCTTCATCACGAAGATACTATGAAAATAACCTACGCTATCTATGTTTCCCAGTTTGGTGCGCATAAACTCCTGATATGAATCCATATCGCGCGTTTGGATCTTTAGGGTGAAATCATACTCTCCACTCGTGTTATAACATTCCGTTATCTCCTCAATACCTTGTATCGTCTCCATGAAATCATCCATCAACTGCTGAGAATGATGCCTAAGTCGCATATTACAGAGAACAGTAATACCATTTCCCGTCTTCTTAGCGTCCAAGACAGCACGATATCCCTTGATGAACCCCTCACGTTCAAGTCGCTTCTGTCGGTCGAAAGTCGGCGAAGTGGAGAGGTTTATGCGAGCTGCAAGTTCCTTGATTGTGAGTGTGGAATCTTTCTGTAGAATGCGCAATATCTTGCGATCTATATCATCTAAATCTTCGTATTTCATGCTTTTTGATAGAATAATATACTGTAATCCGATATAATTATAGCACAAAGATAGTATATTTTCCTGAAGTTGCAAAATAATATTTGATAAATGATATTGTTCTATTATCTTTGCACATCGAAAATCATTATAAAAACAAATATCAAATGACAAAAATTATCAAAGGCGTAGAGGTTCCACAGAGAGCCGATTTCGTGGGCAGTTTCCTTCGTCCATCAAATCTTAGTGCAAGCAACTGCGACAGCTATGTAGCAGAAGTAATCGAAAAACAGAAACAATTAGGCTATCATATCATTACCGATGGTGAGTTTAACAGAACCTATTGGCATCTAGACTTCTTCTGGGGTTTCGGAGGCGTCGCCCATGAACAAGGAGGTGACGTCATCTTCAATGGAGAGAAAGCCCAACTCGACCGCGTCTATCTCACAGGTAAACTTACCGCCCAGCCACATCCTTTCATAGAAGACTTCAGACGAACCCAGCAATATGAGGATGCGCAGAGTGTCGCCAAACTTACGATTCCTGCTCCGGCACAATTCTTCCAGCAACTCATCATTCCACAGAACTTCCCAAGCACACGTGCGATATATCCAGACCTTAACGATCTGATACACGACATCGCCTTCGTATATCGTGATTTCATCCGCCAGTTTTATGAGATAGGAGGGCGTTATCTGCAATTCGACGACTGCACATGGGGCGCCATCGTCGGTGAGGCTGCAGCCCAACGCTATGCCAGTTTGAGCGACAATCTTGATGAAGTGAAAGAGCTTTTACTTACTGTCAACAATTTATCTTTGGAGGGACGTCCCGAAGGCTTGGTGGTGGCATCTCATATCTGTCGAGGCAATTACCATTCCACTTGGTTCAATAGCGGCTCATACGATACCGTGGCCGACTGGGTATTTGCGCGCGAGAAAGTAGATATTCTCTATCTGGAATATGATGATGAACGTTCGGGTGGTTTTGAGCCGTTGAGCAAGGTAAGTAGCGATAAACATGTCGTCCTCGGACTTATCACCACCAAGCGTCCGGAATTGGAGGATAAAGCCTATATCATCAATCGCATCCATGAGGCAGCCCGTTATATCCCGCTCAGTCGACTTTCACTTTCTCCTCAATGTGGTTTTGCTTCTTGTGCCATAGGTAACAAACTCACCCAAGAGGAACAATGGCAAAAACTCCGACTGGTTCGCGAGATTGCGGATGAAGTATGGCCCGCATGATAACGGAAAAAGTATAAAAATATGAAGAAAAACGTGGAGATATAAGAAATAATATTTATATTTGATGCAGAAAAGAACATAAGTCGGTGATACTCAAAACATAAGCCTATGAAAAAGTGGATAGCGCTGATGATATTCTGCATCTGTAGTATGACGATAGGAGCACAAAATGTGAAGACTATCAGAGGACACGTAAGCGACGAGAAGGGGCACGATGTCAAAGCAGCCTCGATCATCGCAGACGATGGACATACCGCAACAGTCTCCAACGAGAATGGATACTTTATCCTAAATGTGCCCGAGAAGACACATACCATTACCGTATCCCATCTAGGCTATCTCTCAGAGATACTCAAGGTAGGAGAAAAGACAGAACTCAGCGTCCGCTTACATTCTAAGGCTGTGATGCTACAGGATGTGTTGGTGGCAGATGCTGAGGATGTCTTGAAGATCGCCATCCAGAATATCCCGAAGAATTATGTCATGGAGCCACAATTATACGATTGTTTCTATCGCGAGACAACGTGCAAGGGCAGACGCTTTATCTATGTTGCCGAAGCCGTGATGCAGATGTACAAGATGGCGACCGATTGCGGTATAGATTTTGATAAAGTGGCTATCGGCAAGGCGCGCCGGTTGATTTCCACGCAGGCTAATGATACCTTGGGAGCTAAGATAGCAGGTGGTCCTACGACTCCATTGATCCTCGATATCGTGAAGAACCGAGATTATTTGTTGAATGATGCCGTCCTTTCGCAATATAAGTTTTCGATGCGTCCAGCTCCGACGACAACAGACGGCAGAAGTGAAGTCATCGTGACGATAGAACCCTATCGCGTGACCGAAGAAGCCCTACTTTGGGGAGACTTCTATATCGATACCGAGACGATGGCAATCAGACAGGTCAACCTACAATTAGACATGAAAGACCGAAGTAAGGCAGAACGCTTTATGCTGCAACAAAAGCCTGTAGGCGTGAGATTTAAGCCGCAGCAGTTGAATATCCAGTTAAACTACCGTCCAGACCATCAAGGCAAACTCTTCCTAGGATATATACGCTCAGATATAGCCTTTAAATGCGATTGGAAACGCCGTTTGTTCTCAGCAGGATATCGAGTGACCTCAGAAATGGTAGTAACAGACGTGAAAGTGGAAGGCATCAAGCCAATCAAGGGAAGGAATAGTTTCCGGAAACAAGAATCACTCTACGACCATCCCGAGTATTTCGGAGATGCCGACTTCTGGCAGAAATATAACATCATAGCCCCGACAGAAACCCTACTCAATGGCATCAAGAAGTTTATGAAGCGCGAAAAATAAACAAATTCGTATACAAAACAGAACACAATTCCCGAGAAAACCGTACCTTTGCAGCTGATAAGATTGTAAAGGAAATAGGTTATGGATAAGAATCGGATAGATATGCTCAACGGCCCCCTGTTGGGCAAGATCATGAGTTTTGCGCTCCCTTTTGCGGTAAGCAGCATCTTGCAACAGCTGTTCAACTCCGTGGATGTTGCCGTTGTAGGTCGCTTTGCATCGAGCGAAGCCCTTGCCGCCGTAGGGGCCAACACGTTTCTTATCAACCTGATGCTTAATCTGTTTTTAGGAATCTCGATAGGAGCCAATGTCGTTATAGCCAATTTGATAGGACAGCGTGACGGCAAGCGCATTCGAAGAGCCGTGGGCAGCACGATGGTCATCGCCTTGCTGGGTGGATGCGTCATGCTGGTGGTAGGGTTGGTTGTAGCGCGTCCTGTCTTGGAGTGGATGGGAACGCCACAGAACATACTAGATGATGCCGTACTCTACCTGAGAATCTATTTCTTAGGCGTCCCTTGTTTTATGGTCTACAACTTTGGAGCTTCGGTATTGAGAAGTAAGGGTGACACCAAGCGACCGCTATATATCCTTGTCGTAGCGGGAGTTATCAACGCTATGCTCAACCTATTGTTTGTTATCGTGTTCCGGATGAGTGTGGCCGGAGTCGCCATTGCCACAGGTATAGCCAACCTGTTTAGTGCCGCTGTTATCATATACCTATTGATGCACGAAAAGATGCCTTTCCGACTGCGATGGCGTTATCTGAGTTTAGACCGCCAAGAGGTAAAGCGCATCCTTCAGATCGGTATACCGGCAGGTTTGCAGACCATGGTATTCTCGCTTAGTAATGTATTCGTGCAGACAAGCATCAACACCTATGGCTCCTCAGCTATTGCCGGGGCAAGCATCAGTCAGATGTTCGACTACTATTGTTATTTCTTGATGGTAGGCTTCAGTAGTGCCGCCGTAACCTTTGTGGGACAAAACTATGGAGCCGGTCTCATAGACCGTTGCAAGCGTACCTTTTGGATATGTCTAGGTGGGGGAGCGCTAGCCTGTTTGGCAGGAAACCTACTCTTCATAATAGGCTCCGATAGTTTCGTATCCATCTTTTCAGAAGACCGCGACGTGGCGCGATATGCCATGCTCCGAATGTCTACGGTGTTGTGGTTCCAATGGATGGCAGCCGCTTACGAGATACCGGCATCCGCCATGCGAGGATTCGGTCATTCCCTAGAGCCAGCCTTGATCACGATATTCGGTACATGCGTGTTCCGCCTAGTATGGATATTCACCATCGTACCCATATGGGCAGGTTTCCAGCATCTGATGATGATATATCCTATCTCGTGGATCTTTACCGTCCTACTGATGGTTCCTGTATACGTTTGGCAGAGCAGAAAGGCATTCGCACGATTTCAATGAGAATTATTGGAGGGGGCTTTTTCCTTTGATTCTCCGAGATTCCTTCGGGGCAAGGAGCGCTACATCTGCCCTTTAGGATTACGATTGCAAAGATACAACATTCGAAAATGGCGATGATACGTTGTGTCGCATTATTGTGCGATATTGTTCGATTTTATACCTAACATCCTGATAATGAACGTGTTAAGGTTTGTCTAGAAAATCGAGGATGATGCGTACTTGGCGAGGGGGTGAGATGTAAGCCCCAAAGCAGAAAAAAGCATCGGAACGATAACTGTGCGCATATCATGTAAAAATCAGCGCTTAAAAGCCTTGTACATCCGATATTTTTGCCGAATTTTGGCATCATAGGAGAAGAGGTAGCTGTGATGTCTGTTTTGTAGAATCCATGTAATTTATTGATAATCAATGTTTTACGTTGTGTTAACTATGTTAGGAGTCTCAGTTGTCTCAAATCTCAATTAGTTTTTGGGGTAGTGGTATTTTCCTA
>CACYKX010000021.1 GCA_902775075.1 uncultured Prevotellaceae bacterium
TGACAACGAAGCTGACCCTATCAAATAGTTTTATGAATAATCAAGAACTTAAAGATTTAAGGGACAAGACCATTGAGAATACAACCGACGAAACCACTTTGGGAGGAACAGTGAAGTTGGAGGAGATTGTGGAGGCGATGAAGGAGGAGAAGGCTTAGGGGCTTAGAAGCTTACAGTTTGCTGTTTTTTTGTCATGAACCATTTTGATACTGAACCTAATAAGAATTAATATGCCAAGAGAAAGTGTATTGACAGCATCGGAACTAAAGCCAGAACGAGTCGAGAAATTTCAGAAGCTGCTGGAGATGGGGGAGAGGTATAAGAGGAAAAATCAGTATCGGTAGATGTAAGAAGGAAGACCTGAATTATTATGGTTGTACAATAAAATTGTTTATTTAACGTTGAATTTTATTAATGAAAAAAGCGATATAGCAGCATGAAGTTATCAGTAAATAGATTTAAATCCATTTTTGAGCTTGAGAACTTCGAGTTTAAACCGCTGACAATGCTTACTGGCATCAATAGCAGTGGTAAGACTTCGCTTGTGCAAAGCCTGCTACTGTTGAAGCAGACTTTGGAGAGTGAATCGAAGGAGGCGCTTATCCTTGATGGTAAGTACATATCGGCAAGCAGTGTGCACGAGCTAGTGTTTGGTAAAGATGAAACCGACCTTTTTGCCTTTACCATAGAACTGGATAAGGCGGATTTGCAGAAACTGAGTGTATTTGACGAGAATAGAATCACATATATTAAATATAAAGTCAGTTTCCATGTGAACAGTGGCGTCTTTGTGAGGTCGGTGGATGCTGACATGGTGATAAACAAGGTGGCTCTGGGGCTCTCGTTATTACTCGATGAAAGTATAAATGATGGCAGAAAGTATAAGGTTACACCTAAAAAATTTATGGTTAGACAGGGTAACTCTGAAGTGGATTTCAGCAAGCCATTTAATGTAGCTTTTTCGAACTTCTTTCCTCAGTTTGCATCAAGGCCTGACCCCAATGGTGATTTAACTATCAGTATGCCTTTCATGGACGAGGTGATGAAACTTGTTTCCGCTTATTTTGCCAACATCTATTATGTCGGTCCATTGCGCGTGAAGCCTGAACCTATCATCAGCTATACGAATGACAACTTCAAGAATGTGGGCGGCGATGGCCTTTTTACACGATTCGTTCTTCATAATCGGAAAGATGATATGGTGAATGCCAAAGAGAATCTCCTTCAGGCCACCAGCAGGTGGATTTGCAAGGAACTTGAATTGGCAGATTCGATAGAGACTATCAAGGACGGTACGAGTTCTTATCGTGTGGTATTGAGGAATAAGGGCGTTGATGTGGACCTGTGCCATATAGGATTAGGGGTGAGTCAGATATTGCCTATTATTGTTCAGGGATTGTTAGTGCCGGAAGGTGGTACGCTGATTGTGGACTCGCCAGAAGTTCATATGCACCCATCTGTTCAGGCTGATCTGATAGATTTCTTTATTGAACTGGCCAAAAACGGCAGGAAGGTTGTGTTTGAAACACATAGCGACCACATGATTACCAGACTGAGAAGAAGAATTGCAGAGGGGCTGGATCCTAATATCGTAAATCTTTGTTTCGTGACGGGAACAGAAAGTGGCAGTACTTATGCCAGCCTCGGTATTGACAATACTGGTACATTCTTTGGAGGATTGCCTGATAAGTTTATGAACACTCAGGACATAGACTTCCGAAAGATTGTTGAGGCCAAATTTGCTCAGCACAAGAGATGAAACGTACCATAGCAATAGATTTACCGGTGTTGTTGCAAGGGAATATCCATCATGTGGATGTACCCTTGCTGTATGATGTGCTGGGAAAGATAAAAGGCTTGAAGAATGTGGAGGTCTTGTTCTGTAATGATGACTTGCAGATTCTATTTGCCAATGATTATGCTTTTTCTGGAAATATCTTGAAATTTCTCTCTGATGTGAAGTTGTCAGAATACGAAGAGACTTCGAGGAAAGAAAACTTGACTTATACTCCGGACATTGTGGCTGGTCTAGAGAAAAATATGTCAAATGCTGTTTATCTTCAGCTTTGTGTGATTCATACGAATGACACTACTGGTAGCGAAATCACTTTTACGGGTTTTATACCCAGATTCTCGGAGAAGTTCAAATTAAAGACTATGAGGGATAAGAAGACAAGGCCTCATGAAACGGTAATCATCGAATCGGGGGAAGATGCAAATGACTGGATAGAATCTTGTAAACCTTCCCTGAGCGAGTTGAAACATAAGGGAACAACAGGAACTTCTGCCAGGGGAGTTGTGTCGCCTTTTACTTCATTATTTAAGATAGGCAAGGAATATGCTGAGAGTTTGCTACAGCGGGCATATCTGGAATCGGAAGATAATGCAGTATTCCCCCACTATTTATATACGTGGGATCCTGAGGCTGGTACGTTTATAGAATTCAGGCATGAGAATCATGAGAATGACAGTGAGCACAACTATCATGGCAGGGATATGAGTGAGGCGGAGTATAAGGATGTGCCGAGTCATATTCGAGAGAAATATCATAGATAAAGATGCCGAATGATGTATGTCCAGTAGTTTTTGATAGATAGGGTGCCGATTAGAAAAAACACTAATAATGATTACTGATTTTAGCAATGGTGAATTCATAAAGCAGACATTCTCCTACGAATCGCTGATGAAGAGGAGGGTGAAGAAGCATGCCTCTGTATTCCAGCCAATACTGGAGGCTATTAGCAATGCATTGGAAGCCACAGAAGGGAAGGGCGACAAAATTGTTATAAGACTAAAGGTTTCGCAATCTTTGTTTGAAAATAAGTATTCCTACAATTGTATTGAAGTGGAAGATACCGGATGTGGGTTCACCAAAGAGAACTTGCAGAGGTTTTATGATTTGTTTAATGAAACAAAAGGATATAACAATTTAGGGACGGGTAGAATCCAGTTCCTGCATTTCTTCCAACATACAGAGTTCCACAGTGTTTTTCTAGATAAAACCGATAAAACCAAGAAACAAATCGACATCTGCCTTTCAACAAAATTCATCAACAACCATAAAACTCCTATCTGGGCGAGTTATCCAAAGGAGGTTCCGGATGATACGCCAACAGGAACGACTGTCTCTTTCTATTTGCCTTGCGACGACAAGGATAAGGCAAGCTATGAGGAGATGACCACAGATGATGTGTTCGACAAGGTGTTTACACATTATCTTGGACGCTTGTGCTTGTCGAAAAACAATATGCAAAACATCGGCATAGAGTTTTATGTTAATGGTGTTCACGACACAAACAAAGACAAAACCATTTCTGAACAAAATATACCCGATGTTGATTACCATGATGAAGTTGAAGTTCACTATAAAAAGATGAACGGTACTGGTGATGGTTTTATTGAGCAGAAAGAATCGGAGGCTTTCGAGATAAATTCTTTTTTGCTTCCTTCTGCAGTCCAGAAACGGAATGAGATAAAACTCACGAGTAAGAATGAGACGGTTGAAGCCGCCAATGTAGATTTCTCTTTTGTTGGGAAGGCTCGCATAAAAGAAGGAAAGAACATTCTTTGCTTGATTTCGAGCAGTTTTCTTACCAACCAAGACACTGACCTTAGAGGTAACCTGAATATCTATACCAAAGAAGAGTTTCTCAAGGAAAAAGGCAAAATGGATTTTGAGGTCAAGCATTTGTTTATCGATGATGTGCAAGAGAAAGTGACCGATAAAATCACCACACATTATCCCGCTATCAATAAGATAAAAGAGGAAAGTGAAGAGGATATAGACCAGGTGGTGGAGGATTTTTCGTTGGATAGCGGCATAGTAAAGAGAATGGGGCGTAAGACGGGTGAGAAAGTATCGGATTTTCTAAGCCGTTATTATGATGCGGAGGCTGAAGTGGAGAAAGACAGCTCCAAGAAAATGAGGGAAATATTCTCTTCTTTCAGGCAGTTGGATCCTTCATCAAAAGGCTTCAGCAAGTCGTTCAAAGCCAAAGTTGGTGCAATTAACTCGCTAATTCCGGTCAAAAGCAAGTCTGGCTTGTCGCGATACATATCGAGCAGGACAGCGGCAATGAACATGCTGCAGATGATTTTGGATAAAGACTTGGAGTGTCAGTTGGCGGAAAATAAAAGGAGAGACAATGAAAAGCTTATACATGACATGCTGTTCCCGCAGGGGTCAATGGATGCATTGGAAAGCAATTTGTGGATGCTGAATGAGGATTTCATTCATTTCAGGGGTTACTCCAATTTTAGGTTAAAAGATTTGCAAGCAGATGGCGTGCCCATCATACGTGAAGACCTAACGGATGAAGAGAAAAAGACTCTGACTGAATACAACAAGGATATGTTGGGCAACAAGCCCGACATCCTGCTATTCCCCGAGGAACACAAATGTATCATTATTGAGCTTAAGAGTGACACAGCAGACCCTGCGAAATATCTCAGTCAAGCCGTTCAGTATGCCGGTTTGTTGAGGGCTTTTGCAAAAGATGAATTTGTGATTGACAATTTCTATCTTTACTTGATTGCCGAGAGTTTCAATTTTGAAAGAATACGCATTGCTAATCCATCATTCAGGATAGCTCAGTATTTGGACTATGTGTTCTTGCCAAACAGCCCTGTCTATGGCGGAACCAGAGGCGAAGGTGCCCTTTATATGGAAGTTCTAAAATATTCAACCCTGATTAAGCGAGCAAAAATAAGAAACAGTATCTTCACAGAGAAGTTATTTGGGGAAGAGGAGTAATGTATTATGAAGTATTCGATTGATAATTATATAGGACAAGAGGTAAAGAGAACATCCTTTTTGCTGAAAAAATCAAATGGAGAATATCATTTTCTGTTTAGTATCATTGAGCGATTGGAAGATGATGCTGCGGAAAATGTATTGGGTCAGAAACAATCGAAAACATATTGTGATGAAAAAGCAGATGGAAAGAAAGATAAGATTTACGTTGAAACTGATTTTGTGACTTTAGACCAAACAACTGCCAATGAACCGTGGGAATGTTATGTTGTTGATGGAAGGAATATTAAGGTTGAAGGAAATGGATATCAATGGAAGGATAATGGGGAAAGCAAGAAGATACCGTCAAATAGGGATGAGAAGACAGAATTGATGGTGATGGTGCCTGATCGTAGATGTTCTGCTTTTGTGAAGTATTGTAAACCTCAAGAACCGTCAGAGGCTGTGAAAACAGTATTGGGTAGTGATGGCTTGAAAGAACAACTGAAAAGCTTGTCTGAACGAGTGTTGGGCTATGACCTGAATATTCATAAAGGATATCTCGGCTGTTTTATGCAGGTTTGCTATAATCCCATTTTTAAGGATATCGATTTTATCGAAGATGCTCAAGAAGCTGGGGTTTATGTAAGAGTTAATTACAGAGGTGACCAACGCCCGCCGTTACATATTTGCATTCAAGGATTGAGCAGAGAGGGCGATGTTATGGGCGTTGAAGATTGTTGGTTGCAAGGTGAATTTTTAAACCGCATTCAGTTTAAAACAAGATATCCATTATTGGAAATTGTGGTTCTTGACAAGGATGGTGATGTCTTAGACAGCTTTAAGAATCTGACTTTCATCCATAGCATTCAATTTGGGATGAATGTGAAGTCGAAAGATGTGGCTCTACTCGATGAGAATGGTAATGTAGTGAGAATGGTTGAGAAATTCTCGAATGAAAGGCCGTCGATTATTGGTACAAAAATCAAAAAGGAGAGTATTTGGGACAGCTCTCAAGAATTTGAATATGAAAAACTCGAACGCTCTCTTGACTTTGTGTTTTTTGATGGTGAAAAGGAGAAAATTGACCAGAATCGTCAAAAAGCAAGGGAATGTGTTGAGCGAATTCTAAACCAAACACAAAATGTTTGCTATATCTGCGACTCCTATTTTAATGTAAAAACACTGTGCCAATTTGTTGCGCCCATCAAGGTGGCCGCTGTTGAGGTGAGGGTAATATCGAGCAAAGAAAGACTTGGTGCCGATGATAAAGAAAAACTGAAACAAAAAGCGGAAGAAATGAGGTTGAAAGAAATATCAAATGTGTATTGTAGGTTGTTGAAAGGTGAAAAGTCAGCATTGCATGACCGTTTTATTGTAGCTGATGACAAAGTGTGGATGTTGGGTTGCTCGTTGAATGAGTTTGGCGAACGTGCCACTACGTTAATCCGAGTGCCATCGCGTTATAGTAAAAGGTTGATTGAATGGGCGGAGAATTATTGGAAAAATGAAGACTTGACAGAAGCATTATGAGTCTGGTTAATCTAACAAAAGCATCCCCATCTGAAGAGTTTACCCATAATTTTGATGAATATGGGGATTACCTCTATTTTGAACGGAACGACAAAGATAAACCTTCATACTATGAAAACATATTGGGAATAGCCAAGAAGAGAATTATCATTATAGACCCCCATCTGTCAATAAATGAAGACCCTGTTCTGTTTGAGAAAGTTAAAGCTGAGAAAGTTGATGTAAAAATAATGGCGGTTTGTAAAAAAAGTGAAAATGAAGCTTATGCAAAATCGTATTTTGATGCTATTCAAGATAAACTAAAAAAGAATCTCAATGAATACGATTTCTCATTCTGTTGTTTTAAGCAAAAGCCTTATAAAAAAATATGGATCAATAATTTCAGTTATGAAGAGGAACCTATTTATATTTGGCATGACAGATATCTTTTGATTGATAATAGGGCCTTTTTATAGGTGCCTCGATGAATAATCAAGTATCGGGTGAAAAAAGTTTTGGCATCTTTGAAGTGAAAGACTCTGGTCAGATGGTTAAATTTATTGATGATTTTTTTACAAACTATGAAGGACTATTGGTTCATCGGTATAACGGTTGGCATTTTCATCACAAATAATTTGGCGCTATGAATTTGGAAGATTACCGCAAACAAATATACGCTTATTGGTCGGAATCGAACCTGCAAGGTGAATTGTGCCTGTTGGATGCCATTGAGAAGCATCAGCAAAAGAAATATCTAACCGATGAGCAAAAAGAGGCTTTTGATAAATTGGTGGATTGGATTATGAAGGAAAAGCCGGGCCTGAATGATTTGTCTGATGAAATAATAGGGAAAAGGTTCCGCGTAAGAAAATACGAAAAGATAAAAAACATAAAGAACCTTGCTTTTTATGAGGTTGGAAAGCGATATAGTAAGAAATCGAGCAAAGCAACGATGAATGATTTCGAATTCTTTTCGGAACACATGTGTCACGGCTTTGACCTGAGTTATAAGGTCAGCAAAGCTGTATTGTCGAAGATAGTGGACAGTATTGATGGCAAAAGCGAATCGTTTTTGGATAATTGCCGCTCAATGCATGATAGGAGAGGGAATTTTGCGAAATATTGCTTAAATGAATTGCAAGACGAAAAGACAGATGCTGAGATTATTGAGATGATGAATCCATACAATGGTGGCGATTATATCGAATTGCCGTTAGGCATTTATGACTTGTCTTATTTCTTGCTTCGTGACAAGCGTTATGATTTGTATGCACGATTGCTGTCAAATCTTTATTTTTTTTCCATTGCAAGGGGCGATGATGTGTTGGATGCATGGTGTGGATGCGGCTTTTGCTATATGGAAAGAAATCGAAAGATTGAATCCTAAGCGGATAAATGTTATACAATATTTGTTGCGAAACCGAATACTGAAATTGTTGGGCACCGAACCCAATCAGTTGGATAGAAACGCTCGAAACGAATACATTCAAGAAAAAGACAGAAAACTGGGCGAACAATTGCTGAATGATTGGATCAATCGTGCCGATAAATATGCCAATCGTCTGGTCAAATTGTCAATAAATAGGTTTGGGGCAAGTGACACATCTGTATGGTACAGCCGGAAAAAAGCGCAATTGACAGGAAGAGATCCAAAGTTTATTAAATTTGAACTTGCTGCTTTAGATAAAATAGAGAAAAGTTTGAAATCGCAATTGGATTTAACGGATGGAATGATTGCCGATAAAGACTTGGATACGCTTATATATTATGCTAGCGTTGCGGCTGAAAATGATTCGTTGAGCAAGGATTTCTATGTTGACTTGATTAAAACTATCTGCCAGCATATCTATTGTGACCGATATGTTCGACCGCTGAAGCTTGACAACGAGTCATTCCAAACGATGCGTAATGTATATCGGTGTGTTTTAATAGGGAAGGTTGACGGTATTCAGACAATGTCAACTTATAGGCAAACTTCAGAAAACGGCCAAAATCATTATAGTAATATTTTCCGTAATGCGATGGGTGACTCGTGGTGGTTGTCAATCATGGTGTTGATGGCAGAGGAAACGGGAGATGTTGACTATTTTAGAAAAATAACAGGCATTCTTTTGAAATTGGCCAGTTTTGAAAAATCCTTGTTTAACGAATATTACTTTCTTCCATTATATATAGCAGAACTTATCGTTGTTCAAGTGTTAAAAGGGGAGAAAAATGCGTTTGAGAATTGCCTGATTACGAGAGCGTGCAATTTGTATCATGTTTTGCGCATATTATTAGCCAATAATGGAGTTTTGAGCGATGACAATATCAAACTGCTCAAAAACAGGGTTGAAGTTGAATGGCAATACGAGAAATCTTTGGCTCAGCAGTATAAGCAGCCAACAGATTATTTGGAAGAATATTTGAAGAAAGCAATTGGAAATAACGAAATCAAGTAAAATGATTTTTCCCAAATATAAGATGGGGAAGGACAATAGATATGGTCCTACACCACACAATCGTTTTTATCAACCTGCTTATTACCACAATCCCGTTGACGCTAAAAACGGGAAAGGCAAAAAGGCTAAGCAAAGAGAACATGAAGATAAAACACATTGGGTGTTGAAGAAACCGGAGCAATATCACGTGTTTTTAACAGGTGATATAAATGAGCTGTTTGACGACAGAGGAATATACTCTGTGTTGGATAATTGCAAAGTTGTTTTTGGAGAAGATGGTCAGCGAATTGCCATTTTTGAAACGCCAAGAAATGATACATGGCATGGTTTCCCAATCTTTTCTTGGGAAAAACCCATTAGTGACGCCATTGTCATTAAGATGAAAGACAAAGGATTGATAAGCGAAGTAACCAAACAAAGAATAATTGATCATAGGATATGAAGCCGATAAGTTTAACAATTCAAATGGATGCATACGATTGCTACATATATGGCGGTTATGTGTTTTTCATAATGCAAGATGGAAGAATCTTGTATGGTTCATATCCACAGATTATTTCCCGTCTTGAGCACAAATATCAAGAGTTTTCTGGCTTGATTAAAATAGCCTTCTTACGTAATGACTATTACCATTCTAATGCTGCTAAAGCATTAATTCAGATCCCATCCGTAAAAGAATGCATACGTCAAGAATGGGAAAGAATTGCAAAAACCCAAGTGTTTTATCTTGAATTTGATGAGATAGAAGATGCCTTAGATGTATTGTGCGAACTGCCTTCTACTCCTTTGGACACTAAAATTTATGGAATGCGACTATTTGTGGGTTGTATGAACGGAATGTATGAGGTGAGGCTTTGCCCTGATGGTCGAAATCTTAATCCGCAAAAAATAGAGCGGTGTTTTGATGGAAAAGTGATTCATCTGAATGCGAAGTACGGTGAGATTGTATTGTCATTGGGATTTGATGGTTTGGTGGCTGAGGGTATTGATATTGATGGCAATGATGTTACAAAGGTGAGCGACAAGAATGTGTTTGCGCAACGTTCACATAGGACTTCGTGGGCTAATTCTGACATTATGAATTATAGCACACCCACTGAGTTTTCATATTTTAGAAATAATACGATAGAGCGAAGCCGAACTGGGCAGAAAAAGTTTTGGGAGAAGTATGAGTCAAAACAAATTACAAATTTTGCCACTCATGAGTATCCTATGGAGGGAATGATTTCAAGATCGGGACTTAAGAAAGAAGATATTGTAGCCTGCTTTAATAGTCAGGAAAAAAGTTTCATGCAGTTAAAAGACGGCTCTATTGTGTCAATGAACATCAAAGAAGAGGAGAGTGATGGTAATGAGACCAGCCCTGTATTATCAACAAAGAAAGTCTCTTTGGCTTCGGCAGAAATGACAAAAGCTTGTGGTAGAATGCTATCGGGTACAACAGTTCCTAAGGGATGTGCTATCGAGTTTTTTGACAAAGTGGTGCTAATCCAAAATTCACATATGCAAGTTATAGAAAATCAGGAAGTGATGAAGGTTCGCTCGTTTATGAACGCATACCGATTCCAAGACATTCTTTCTGTAACAAAACAAAAGGAAATTACACTTCATGCTTTAGACACATTGGATGTTTCGAGAGAAGTTAAAGCCAGGTATAAAACCAGTTCTTCACCCGACATTGACATTAGTATTGACCTCGATTCTGATTTTTTGAATAAGATTTCCTCGCCAAAAGTTGATCAGAACGATGAAGATGACGAATTACCTTGGTGAAGCGATTAAATTGATTATTCTATATGGCGAAACTTGCACATCTTAAAATATCTCACTTCAGGGGAATAGAATCCTTTGAACAGAAGTTTGTGAATGGTATAACTTGTATCATTGGCCGAGGTGATTCTGGGAAATCGACCATTCTTGATGCCATTGCTTATTTGTTCTCTCAGTCGTGGAGTGTACATTTAAATGACAGTGACTTTTATAAGTGTAACACTAATATTCCAATAGTTATTGAAGGCGTTATTTCATCTGGGAAAACGTGCTTGACCCGGCCAGAGAGCGTCTCGGCAAGCCCATCATGGTGAACAGCGGCTACCGCTGTCCTTTGAAGAACAAGGCCGTGGGAGGCGTTCCCAATAGCCAACACCTGAAAGGCGAGGCAGCCGACATCACTTGTGCCGAAATGACAATTCCGGATGCTCCTAATAGTAAGTTGCAAAAGTATATTCTGACAGATGCAGGGAGAGAGCTTGGCAAAATCAAACATTGATAGAGCATAGGAACTCGGATAAGACGGGTGGGTATTATGTGAAGTGAGATAGAGGATGAGCCCCAGTGCGGGTGGCTTAGGCAAGCGGTGCTGCATGTAAGGCTGCACGGCCTGCGTGGGGAGCGGAAAGTTGACTTCGTCGACTCTCGGACGCGACTCGGCAATGCTCAAACAAGCTTGACATTGCACTCGCTGCTCCCTCGGTTCTTTGGGGCACGCCCCAATGTGCCTGGAGCAGGGAGAAATAACAGACAAAAAGATGAGTAGCAACCAAAAATTCATAGATCTTTCAAAAGAACTCATTGCCAGCGTGGATGCTCGCGATGGCCTCCTTATGCAGCAAAAAATGGATGCCCTAGAGCTCGCATATAAAAATGAGTTTCCCGATAGGCTTGGTTGCTATGAGGATGTATTCGCCTACGTGTTGATGAGTTTGGCAAGTGCAAGGTACTTTGCATACAACAATATGTACGGGCAGGTTAATGCAAGGTACAATGAAATGGAAGAACGGATAATCCCATCTGTGTGTACGGCTACGAAATAACAATCACAACCATTGAATAAAGATTATGAAATTCCAGTGTTACGACCTTCATCAGTGCGAAAAGGGCGAAAGAATCCAGGTGACACTTCGGGGGAATGCTGCTAACGTAAGATTGATGGATAGTACTAATTTTAACTACTATCGTCAGGAGAGAGGCCATCGTTATATCGGTGGTTTGGCAACACAATCTCCGATGGTTCTTACGGTTCCTCGTTCCGGACATTGGTACGTCACTGTCGATCTGGATGGTTTGAGAGGCTCTGTAAGTACATCAATCCGTAAACTCCCATCTCCGTTGCCTGTGTATAACGAACCATCTCTGGCTTCAGTCCCGTCCCTTATCCATAAAGAGGAAAGTCCGTTTGGAACTTCTGAAGATAATTGTGTGGAGTACGACGTGTTTATTTCACATACCTCTGAAGATAAAAAAAACGTAGTGCGGCCGTTGGCACAGGCTTGGGTGAATCATGGCCTGAAAGTATGGTATGATGAATTTGAGTTGAAGATTGGAGACAGCCTAAGACGCAAGATTGATAGGGGGCTGGCGAAAAGCCGTTTTGGTATAGTCGTTCTTTCCAAAGATTTCATTAAGAAGGGCTGGACCAATTATGAATTAGATGGAATTATATCTAAGGCAAATACGGGCGAGCAGGTTTTGTTACCAATCTGGCATGGAATAACAAAACAGGAAGTCTTGGATTATTCACCCTCTCTGGCTGACAAGGTGGCTCGTAATACGGCATCTTGTACGGTCGAGGAGATTGCAAAAGAGATTGCAGAACTGATTAGGGGAAACAGATAATGGAAAGTTCTTCATATGGAGGAAGGGGAATAGGTACAAATCCCGGGCGCTATGAATAAGGCACATCTGTTACAGGCGATAACGGCGCTTCAGGATGCCGTAAATGGCGGCAATAGGTTGCGGATGTACCAATGCGCCTATGCGTTGGATAATTTGTTTAGAATGGAGGTTCCAGACCCGCTAAACGATTGCGAGTCCGTGTTGATGCGCTTCAAGATGGCAGAGGCGATGACTGCCTTTTTCGTGGCAATAGACGACAAGTCGCAGGCCGGCACGCTCAGGAACAGGATATCAGCACATTATCAGGCAATCAGGAAATCGAAGAATTATTCAGTTGCTGAAAAGCACGAATTGAAGGAGATTTTGGGACGAATCAAGACGATGGTGCCTCCAGTTTCCAGAAAGGCACACCAGCGAATTGACAAAAACTCGGAGAGGTATAAACGAGATGTTTTCGTTTTCAGGGCGTTCGATTGGTTCGCAGAAGTTCATGGTATGCTGCCATTGGAAGGATTGAATTATTTGAAGCCTTTCAAAATAGAGGCGCTGCTTTCAACTCTCCCAATCACTATGCCAAAACGGCAGGTGGTGGAGGAGATGACAAAATACTGCTACGACAAAGGCGGTTCGCTTGCACCAAGAGCGATGCAGAGGCATTACGATGTGGCAGGGAAACAGGCAAAACACCTGTATGTGATAGGCAACGGCTTCGACCGCTATCATGGAGCCCAATCGGGTTATATGAGTTTCCGTCGCTATCTCTTCAAGAGGAATCCGTTGATTGTCGGCTTTTTTGACCTTTACTTCGGCCCCCGCTCGTTGGACCGGAGTTTCTCTACACCGGTGGGTTGGTGGTGGTGCGTGCAGCCTTATGCGTATAGGCACGATGAATATGGACTGCGTTATCCAGTGGCTACATGGAGCCATACCCATCTATGGCGCGACTTCGAGACCAATCTTAGCGAGCTGAATAGGGAGAAGGTGTTTGACCTGCTGGATATGCAGTTATCTCGTGTCGATGAGGGTGAAGAGGAATTAGACTATTCAGATTATTTCGAGCCACTAGACAATATATCAGAAGCTGTTACAGCGTGTACGTTTGAAATGAAGTATCATTTCCATCGTTGGATTAACACACTTCACTATGCCAAAGGGTTTAAGAAGAAGATGCTGGATATTGACAAGGATGCTTTGTTCTTGAACTTTAACTACACTTTGTTCCTGGAGACCGAGTATGCCATTCCTGCCGAGCAAATATGCTATATTCATGGATGCAGGAGGGATAAGTTTGGGTCGTTAGTGTTAGGTCACCATACAAAGGATGAGACCGCATTTGAAGAATGGAAACATAAAAACCAGAACCGTCGCCGGTACAGAGATGTGCAGAAAGACAGCAAAGGCCGTTATTTTAAAAACGACAAGCTGGCATATCTGGCGTTCTTCCTAAAGAACGAAAAGACGGGCAACTGGCGACTCCCGATACGATACTATGCAGTTGAAGCTGCAGAGGAACGCTTGGAGAAATACTATGATGCGAATTACAAAAACACGAAAAGCATCATCGACGCACATATGGGTTTCTATGACTCACTTTGTGATATCGAAAAGGTGACGATCATCGGATGTTCGCTTGGAGCGGTTGATATGGACTACTATAAACAACTTAAGTCTTCGGTTAAGAGTGATGCACAGTGGGAATTCAGCTATCATTCTGATGAAGACAGGAAGAGAATTGAGAAATTCTGTAAAGAACTCCATATAGAAACTGGATGTGTTCGCACATTCAAGATGTAACCCTGCAGCAGAGCAGGGCCCCACTCATTCGTTTGGACAAGAGTATTGGTGAACCTCGCTGGAGGACGACCCGCCAAACGACTTGTTAATTCCAGCCTTGGCCGGGGTTCTATTGTATGAGTGGACTATTCACTCTACGGAGTGATGGCTTCCCTTTGGGATGCCGCGTTTGCCCGTATGGACAAATGCCGACTGTAGTCCTTCTGTGGCTACAGCGTTAATAAACCACTGGTGCTGGTAGGCCCGAAAGGGATTCGACCGCTCTGGGTTAATGGTTATGAGGGCAAGTCTGGGAACGGACTTGCCCTCTTTTTAAGAGAACACATTACAAATCAGATGACGCAGTGTGTCGTGTACAAGAGGGGAAATCGATATCAATAGTAAGGCTGATGCTCAAGCATTAGCCTTTTGTGTCTTGAGAAAAACGCGGAAAACTTGGATATGTGTCATGTTTTTATCTATTTATGTCATTTATTAATTTATCCTTATAGTATGAAAAAACGGAAGTGTTACGTTCGGAAGGTTGTTTTTATTTGGCTAGACCAATAAAAGTGCGTATCTTTGCATTTGGAAATTGAATGTGAAAGGAATCAGGGGGACAAAGGAATCAGGGGGACAGGAACTTTTATACAAGCCATTAGATACAATATATCCCCTCAGGAGTCTTTATTTAAGTGCAGCATAAATTGAAAAACGGTTTTCGATCATATGTGGCATATCATGCCAAGGTGTGCAAAGAAGAATTATTCGTTCCACAATGGGGACCGAAGGTTGCATCGCAGGACCTACTCAATTGGTTAAAGAGAAACAGGAAGAAGATGAATGCTGGGGAGTTGCTGGAGCCAAGGCTGGAGAAGTTTAAGGTGTTGCTGGCATTGGGGGAAGAATACAGGAGGAAGAATCAGTACCGATAATGGATTTCTCTGAAGAATATGGAAGAGTTCAAAGAACTATATATGGAGGAACAGGCGCTGCTGAAAAGAATTCAGCAGTTCGGAAAGACGCGACAGCAGGAGACCCCGGACCGGATTGAAAAGGTCACGTTGCTATTGGTATTCCGTATCTTTTCAAGCCTTTATTCTGCGTTGCTTTTAACTTTAGCCGCTCTAAAAAAAAGTAAGATGTCTTTCTTCCAGCTGCCGATCGGAATTATTTTACGTTGCTGCTTTGCAGATTGCTTGTTTGCTCTTTATGTTCAGCGGGTAGATACGAAGCGTGCGATTGAGGAGCTTGAAATTAGGACTATTGAGTATGCCAACTCCATGCTTGAACGGAAAGAGGTCTACAGGGACCAGGTGAGAAGTATCGCGAAGGAGTTCGACGATGACCTGATTGACCATTTCTGGGAGCTGACAATGGAAGACCATTTTCTGGGTTTGTTGACTTTTGACGAGAATATGGAAAGGTTGACTTTGGCTAAGCAATCGAAAACGCAACTGAAGGAAGCGGGATTCTCGAAGACGAGAAGCGTTGCAACCAAAGACTTGGTAGAGTTTTTGGTCGGTATTCCTGAGTTGGAATCGGTGACAACGCGATTGTATCATTACTTTAAGTATTTCTCACAGTATGAGCATTTCTCGGAGAATGGACAAGGCGATGTATTGGCATCGTCGAAAGAGGATGGGAATGACAATATTCACTGGCCGTCGGCTGTCAGAGCTCTGTGTGCTGGGGTGGAAGAGGTGATGAAGTATAATCGTTAAGTGAAAGGTTAAGTGTGAAAGGTGAAGAGTGAAGGGAGAAGGGTAAAAAATGAAAATGAAGGCTGGCGCTTTTGCATCGGCCTTTTTTGTGTCTCGCTGAAAACGTGGATTTTCTAATGGTAACCATAACGCTAACTTTAACCCTAACTGAAAGGCCTTGCAGATGGCGCAGAAACCGCAGTAATATCTTTTCGAACACGAATCTCACGAATAACACGAATTAGCAAAAAAAACATACAAAACCTTATGAAAATGAAGCTCAAATAATAATTCTATGGGTAAAAGTATAAGAGAAAGATTCGCAGAGATGTCTCGCCTATATCATTTTACGAGTTTTGAATCAGCGTGCAAGATTGTCGAAAGCAAGCGGCTGAGATTCGGGAAATTGTCACAAATGAATGATTTGGTCGAGAGTAATAAGATGGTCTTTCAGCGGGTTGTCTTCGGCGGTTTGGAAGAAGATAATCTAAATGGATTGTTTGCGGAGAAGGAAATGCATAAATACCAACAGATTAGTTTCGCTCAAGACAGATGTGTCGATGGTAGAATATATGAAGGGTTCAATCTTCATCCCATGTGGGGATTGTATGCGGAGAAAGGGGAAGGAGTCTGCTTGGTATTTGATAAAAAGAAAATGAAATTTGCAGACGGAGATTACGCAAGAGATGTTGAGTACATGGACTATGTGCTCCCAGATTATGGGTTTATGAATAGGAGTAAATCCGGCCTAAAAGCAGAGATATGGCGAAGGAAAGATGAAATCTTTTTCTGCAAGAGGAAGGAATGGGAGTATGAGCAAGAGTATCGTGTAATACGAAGGGCGAAGAAGGAATGGGACGATAACTATTTGGATGTATCTGAGGCTTTGTCTTTTGTAATTCTTTGTAAAAGCGATTCCCTTTGGAAGGGTGAATCACTATGGTTCGGGCTACAATATAGTGAACTAAAGAGTATTGATAGAAGACTACCAATCCTTTCTTATGAATTCGGGATAGATGGCTATGAACTGTGGCGTGATGTCCCGGATGACCCTATATGGACTGAATTCGGTGGATTCTATTGGTGACAGGGAATAGGGGGATGAAGGGACAATGGATGGTTAAGAATGAAAAATGGAAAATGAAAGGTGAAAAGAGAAAGGTGAAAAATGAAAGGTGAAGAGTAGCTTACGGGTTACGGATGGGGGGCTTAGTAAGTTGAAAATTGAAAGGTGAAGGCTGGTGCTTAGCATCGGCCTATTTTGTGTGGGATGAGGGAATAGGTGAGGGAAAAGACCCCGACAGGGTCAAATAATCATGCATCTACGGAAAAAAGTGTTAAAAAAAAGAAGTGGAGAAAATTTTTGCGAAGTTTTCTCCATTTTTTGTATCTTTGCCAATAATTTGGTAAGGTCAAAAAGTTAGTCTTATGAAACGTAGGGACTTGAAAACGAGAATAGAAGGGCTGGATGCAGGGAGCGTTTTCTTTGTATCGGACTTTCTGGATATCAGTTCTGACAAGGAGATCAGCAAGATGCTGTCGGAACTGGAGGTGCAGGGAGTGGTGACTCGTCTGGCTAAAGGCATTTATTGTAAACCACGGATGACGCGTTTCGGACCGCAATATCCAGACGTGCGGACAATAGTGGAGGCTGTGGCTCTGCGTGACCATGCCCAGGTGCTGCCTTCGGGGGCTACTGCTGCGAATAGGCTGGGGCTGTCGGAACAGGTTCCTATGAAGTATTCGTTTATCACGTCGGGCTCGTCGAGGGTGCTGACGGTAGGGAAGCGGGAGGTTAGGTTACAGAGGGCTGTGCCCCGGAATTTTGCCTATAGGACTCAGCTGGCTGCTCTGATGGTGCAGGCTTTGAAGGCTACGGGCAAGCAGAACGTAGGTAATGAAGAACTATGGGCGTTGAAGCGGGCTATTGACGCTAACGAGAAGAAGGAAGCGTTCAGGCAGGATGTGATGCAGATGCCTATCTGGATGAAGAAAATACTTATGCCCTTGTTGTAGATATGAGTAAATGGATTGATTTGGATGTTGCGGAACGTAGGGTGATACTGCAGACCGTGTCGGAAGGGAAGAATATCGACCCAGAATCGGTTGAGAAGGACTGGTGGGTAACGATGGTATTGAAAGCTGTGTTCGGAATGAGCATGGCGAAATATGCTTTCTTCAAGGGAGGTACGAGCCTGAGCAAGGGCTGGAATTTGATTAATCGTTTCAGTGAGGACATAGATATTGCATTGTACAGGGACTTCTTCCTGATGGAAAAGGGGCTTACCTGTGCTCGGTGTGAGAACAACAATCAGGTAAAACTGTTGCGTAAGGCATCGCGGGATTTTATTCATTGGGAGTTCAAGGAGGAGATGGAAAAACGTTTGACGGAGATGGGGCTTGACGTGAAGGTGCAGGCTGTGACGACTTACATGACGGCTGAAGGCGAGAAGCCCATCGACCATGATGCTGACCCTACGGTGGTGCTGGTGCACTACCCGAGCATCTTTACCGGTAGTCATACGTATGTGAAGCCGGTGGTGAAGGTGGAGATCAGCTGCCTGTCGATGAAAGAGCCGTTTGAGGTGAGGCCTATTGCATCGCTGATTTCGGAAGGGTTTGCTGACGATGACAATGAGACGGCCTGTGACATTGCCACCATATCGCCTGCGAGGACTTTCTTGGAGAAGGCGTTCCTGCTGTGTGAGGAGTATCAGCGGAGGAGTCCGAAGACGTTGCGTATGAGCAGGCATCTGTATGATCTGGAACGGTTGATGGATACGGAGTATGGCCGTGCGGCACTGGCGGATGGTGCGTTGTATCGGACCGTTGTGGCGTAAGTCACGAAGTCGGAAACTTTTGCAAAATTTCCGAGTGAAAAAAGAAGGCTGGTGTCCATCTTCGACGAGCGAAGCGACAGAGGTCGAGCGAAAATGTTAATTGTTAAAATGTTAAATGAGGGCTTCGCAATGGCGGGACCTTTGTTTTGTTTTGGGTGAGGGAATAAAAATGGCGTTTGATGTGTGTAAAAGGCAGATTTTTGTGTTTTTCTCTTCTGTGTGGAATGTTTTTGGGAATTTTGCAGTATGATTTTGGTTTTATAAAACTGCGAGAATTGCAAAAATATTAAATGAGCAGCAGCTTTGAACACGAATTTCTCGATTGACACGAATGGCTCGATAAAATCTCGTAGAAAAAGAACACGAATTGCCATTAATTATCCGAAAATTATTTTTTGAACACGAATTTCTCGAATAACACGAATAGCTCGATTAAATCTCGCTGGAAAAGAACACGAATTGCCATTAATTATCCGAAAATTATTTTTTGAACACGAATTTCTCGAATAACACGAATAGCTCGATTAAATCTCGCAGAAAAACTCTTTAACCGTTAACCTTTACCTTTACCTTTACCTTTACCCGTTAACCATTACACCCTTACAACCCTAAAACAGAATTGCGATAAGCACACAAAAAAGAGGTTCATTACAAAATGAACCTCTTTTTTTGTATCCTCTTTTAAGTGTTATTTCACTATCAATTTCCTGACGGTATTGAGGCCTTGGGCTGAAACTCGGACGAAGTAGGTGCCGGCGGCGAGGCCTTTGAGGGGGAGGGTAGAGGTGGCGGCGTTGCCTTCGATAGTGTGCGTCATTACCGTCCTGCCGTTCAAGTCCACAACGCTTACCTCCGCGGTGCCGCTGATGCCGTTCAGCGTCAGCGTAGTGTTGCCGTTGGCGGGGTTGGGGTAAATCGTAACGCGGGCGTCCTCAGTCATCGCGTCGATGCCAATGCAAACCGGAGTTGTAAACGTCACAGTGTCAGACCATTCTCCCCAGACGGTGTCGTTGCACACGGCACGCACGGCTGCAATCCACTCGCCGCTATGGCCGGTAGCGTCAAAGAAGTAGGAAGTGCTTGTCGTAGTGGCGTTGAACACCAACCCAGGAGTGTTGAGGTTTTCGATATTGATTTCATAGACATCTGCCGAGTCGTTCCAGTGGAAAGTGAACTCGTATGCGTGGTCTGCCCAAGGCACTTCCTGTGTGTAGTAAAGGCCTGTTACCGTGGGGCATACAACTATGTCGTTGGTGTCAGGAGGATCCAGCGGACGGGGCAGCGTGCGGCAGCTACCCATCGTGGCTTCGCTGACGTTGTCCTCGCCGCAGACGGCAATAACCGAAAACAGATACTCGCTGTCAGCTTCAAGGTTGCGGACCACGTAGTTGGGCTGAAGCGTTGTGACTGATGTGTCGCCGTAGGCCAGCGTCCATTGTGTCTCGTTGCTGCCTGGCGTCCAGTTGACTGCAATGGTGTCTATGCCAGGCTCAAACGACAGTGCGCCAGGCTGGTGGCAGTACTCCAGTTCGTGCAGCTCAACGTCGTCCAGATAGCTCATTGCCGAGGCGTAGCTGTCTCCGTTTACGATTCCGCGTATCGCCACAAAGCGTCCGGTGCCGCTATAGGCAAGCAGCGGTACGCTGAAGCTTGAGTAGCTGCCTGTGCCAGTGACTGTTACGGTGTCGACGGCCTCAAACGAACTCTCGTTGGTGGGGTCGGACATCACACCGATAACGAACACCGGGTCATCCATCATATTAAAATAGTCTATCTTCACGGCCTTGAATCTCAGTTCGGTATAGGTCGCGTTGATGCTCTCGTCCAATTCGGGCAGGGTAATTATGACATTGTCGAGCAGTCCGGCCGTAAGGTTCCAGTAAAGGCTCTTGCCGCCACCGGGACCGTTGCTGCTCACCTGCGGATAGAACGAGCTGTAGTTGCGCAGACGGTTCCAGCAAGGAACAAATTCCTCGCCGCTACCGATGCCCTCCACGCAGTCCTCAAAACCGTACGTGTAGGGCAGTGTCGTTATGGGCAGACAGGCGGTGCGTACGGTCAACGTTGCCGGCAGACTTGTGTCGCCGGTATAGCACAACTTCTTGACGCTGAACACGTACTCCGTATTTGGCGTAAGCCCCGTGGCTGTGTATGAGGGTATGTAGGTGACCACTGCAGTGTCGGCATATTCCACCAGCCACACCTGCGCGTCGTCGCCGGCCACCCAGGTCAGGTCAATCATCGTCTGCATCGGGTCTGCGTCAAGGCCTGTGGGGATGGGGCAGTAGACAGGCTCTATGCTGATGTTGTCAACCGCTGCGGGCGGGTTTTGGGGCGTATAGTCGTCGTTCTCCCACATAAACATCAGTGCGTAGAGACCGCTGTCGGTCACTTCGAAGGTGCCCAGATGTGTCGTCCAGTTGCTCTCGCCACTCATATAGTGGTTTTGCTGGTTCAGGTCTATCCATCCCGTCGGAACGCTGCTGTAGTGGTTGTTGTTGATGGGGTAGGAGCCGGCCTGCGGCAAAGCGTTGGCGGGCACTATGAAAGCGCGCAGGAAATGGAAGTCGTCGTCGCCCTGGCAGCGCCAGTCGAAGGTGCAGGCATAGTGTGCCGCGTCAAGGACAATGGTGCGGTAGGCATAGCTGACGTTGAAGGCTGCACCGCTATAGGTGTTGCTGGTGCCTCCGTCCTGCGACACGTAGAGGGCGTGCTGTCCCTGTGGCGTGTTGTTGGCCGCTGCGCCCACATACCAGCGGTTGGTCTGGCCGGTGCCGTTCAGTATCCACTGGCGGCTTGCAAGCGAATCTTCAAAGTCGCAGAAGTAGGGCAGTGTCGTTACCGGACCGCCGGCCAGGGTGTTGAAGATGCCCGTGGTGACGAGGCTCGTGTCGCCTTCGCCGCAAACTGCGGCAACCTCGAATGTGTATTCTGTGTTGAAATCCAGGTCTGAAGCCAGATAGAACGTGTCTTGCACGTAAACCTCGACATTGCCATAGCGCACCACCCACAGGCTCTCCGAGCCGCCGCGATGCCAGCTGAGCAGCATCTCGTCCTCGGTTGCCGTGGCCGTAAGCTGCTGAGGCTGCGGACACACGATGCGTTCCAAGCTGATGTTGTCGATGGCTGCAGGCAGGTCGGTGCTGGCATCGTAGCCATCGGTCTCCCAGTAGAATACGAGGTGGTAGCAGCCCGAAGTGGGAACGGTTACAACCGTCGAATGGCTTGTCCAGGTGGTCTGTCCGTAGAAGGGAATGCCCTGCGGGTTAAGGTCTATCCATCCTGCCGGCACTGCCGTAGAGTGCGGCGAGGACGGGAAGTTGGGCGGTGTGGAAGAGTAGATGGTTGCCGACGAGGGTGCAAGGAAGGCACGCAGGAAATGGTAATAGCTGGTCGTGCCTCCGTTGGTCCTCCAGTCGCCGTAGGCGCGCCAATCGAAGTTCACCTGCCAGTCGCCTGCCGTGAGGTTGAAGTCGCGATAGGCGTAGGCACCAATCCAGTCGTCGCCTCCAGTGTTGGTGGCACCGCTGTCTTTCGATATGTATAAGCCGTAAAGTCCTGGCTGTGTGTTGTTGGCAGCCGTGCCGAACCACCAGTGCGGCACCTGTGTGGCGCCGGGTGTGAACCAGGCTTCGCGCTCGTCGGCACTCTCAAAATCACAGAAGTAGGGATAGTCCGACACCGGTGCCGCGGTCAGCGTGCTTGCGGTGATGAAGGCAGCGTTGCTCGTGTCGCCAATGTCGCACACCGAGCGCACATAGAAGTAGTATTGTGTGCCGGCCTGCAATCCGGTGACGGTGGCAAAGGTGTCGTTCACCGTCAGCATAGTGCCTGCTCCGGTGCCCGGTGCGAGTGTCGTTGTGGCATACTCTACGACAAATGTGGACGTATAGGCAGGATTGTTCCAAGACAGAGTGACCGACGATGTGTCGATGCCGGTCGAGACAAGGTTCTGCGGCGTTGGGCACACGTTCACGGGGTAATCAAAGCGGTAGTAGCGGTTGGTGTCGGGCCAATAGCCGGCAATGAGCGTTGCAGACTGGCCTGATGTATAGTGTGTTGCGGTGTGGTTGTCGTCCACAATCCAAAGGTCTGTCTCGCTGGCCGCAATACCCTGCTGGCGGGTCTGTCCAGGCGTCAGCGGAGGCCTGCGCGAGGGGTATACTATCTCTATGTCGCCATTCTCATAGAGGTGCACCTGATAGCGGAACAGCGCTTGGCGCGTAGAGCTGGAGTAGGTCTGCAGTGCATATTCAACCACCAGCACGCGGTCGGGTGCCGTACCGAAGGTCTGGAAGTGCACGTACGCGCTGTCTGAGACGTAGCCCGAGCAGCCAAAAAAGACAATCTTGGGCAGGTTCTTGTTCAGGTTGCTGGGGTGGAACGGCGAGCCTTGATAGCCACTGGTGGTGAGGGCGCGCGCGCCGCCCAGTCGCAACACACCTGCCAGAGTGACAGAGAATTGCGAATAGCTTGTGTCGGCAAAAGGAAAGTCAAAACCAATGTTTTCGATATACGAGCGGCGGTAATAGACGCTTCCGTCTACAAGTAGGTTGCGGGTACTGTCGAGCGTGTACCATAGTGAGGGGTCGTGCCCCGTACTGAATTGATAATCGGCCAGCATCTGTCCGTTGGCCGATGCCCCGAAAGCCAGCAAAAATGCCAGCAAAACATAATTTCGTGTCTTCATAGCGTTTAATTTACGAAGTGCAAAAATACACAAAAAAATCAGAATTGCAAGTAAATCGACCAAATAAAGGTGATTTTTTCATCAAATGGCACAAATTGTCACACAATGTCATACGCCGTTTCCCTCAACATTTGTCCCTTTCACTCCCCTTTCACTCCCCTTTCACTCCTCTTTCACTCCCCTTTCACTCCTCTTTCACTCCTCTTTCACTCCTCTTTCACTCCTCTTTCACTCCTCTTTCACTCCCCTTTTACTCCCCTTTCACTCCCCAGAAACGGTGCAGGCAGGGATGCCTGCGCTCCAGGACCAACACTGGTCGTTGTACAATATATGTACAATAGTTGTACAATACTTGTACAATTGGTAAACGTACAAATATTGTACAACTATTGTACATATATTGT
>CACYKX010000022.1 GCA_902775075.1 uncultured Prevotellaceae bacterium
CGCACGCAAGTGACGCTATCGTAAACGTGTACATTTGAATCCGATAGCGGCTGTACATTTGAAAGCGATACAGGGTGTACATTTAATCCGATATAATCAGCTTACGCATTCCCACTTGGTGCTTACATCAAAGGACTGGGAAAGCAAGCCATTACTGTTTGCGGTGCCCTGCAAACATATTTCGGAGTTTATGGAAACAGAACAGCAGAGTTGCCTGAAAGAAATGAATATTGGATCAGACCAAACAGCAATACGCGACCAAAAGGCTATGAGAAGATAGAAGGCTCAGCCTACTGGTAATCCTATCATTAGGCAGATTAAACGGGTAAGTGAATAGATTAGTGATTAGAAATAGCTAAAATTATTGATATTTTCTTTCACGTTCTCACATCTTTTTCCTAAATTTGCAGTGTGGAAATGATAAAAGACATATTGCTTGATATATTAGCCATACCAAGTCCGTCTGGTAACGAGCAGCTGCTTACAAAGAAGTTTGCTGATTTCGTGGCTCCTATGGTGGACAGGGTGACTGTTGACACGATAGGGAATGTCATTGCGTATAGGAAAGGAAATGGCAGTGGTAAGCGTGTGATGATCGTTGCCCATGCAGACGAAGTGGCTATGATGGTGACATATATCGATGACAATGGCTTTGTTCATTTTCAGGAGGTAGGAGCCGTCGATACTAATATTCTCCCAGAGCAGATTGTCGAGATACATCATGTCGGTAAGACTGTTGCTGGTGTGATAGGAAAAAAGCCACTTCATTTGCAGGAGAAGTCGGAATATGCAAAAGATTGGGCTACTGAGGAACTTTGGATAGATCTTGGAGTTAAAAGTAAAGCCGAGGCAGAGAAACTTGTTGAGGTTGGTGACTATATCACGTACAAGACTCAGCCATTTTTCCTTCAGAGCAACAATATTGTCTCAAAATCTCTTGACGATAAGAGTGGATTGGCAGTAATGATGGAGGTAGCGCAATGCCTCAAGGATGAATCTGTTGATGATGACATTTACTTTGTCGCTTCAGTACAAGAAGAACTTGGTGCAAGGGGGGCTCAGGTCGCTGCACAAAGTATCAAGCCAGATATTGCCATAGCAGTTGACACAACCCATGCCGTGGACTATCCATCTGTCTCACCGGAAAGGATTGGTGACATTAGCTTGGGTAAGGGTGTGGTGGTCACTAAAGGCCCCAATATAGATTTATCATTGGCACAGCAGTTAACGAAGATTGCAAGAGAAAGTGACATAAACTTCCAGTTGCAGGCCATCTCTCATCAGACAGGTTCGGATATTAATCCGATACAGTTGGTTGAGGCAGGTGTGAAAACGGCGTTGCTGAGTATTCCGCTTAGATATATGCACAGCCCCAATGAAGTTGCATGTTTGGAAGACATGATGAGCGCAGGGGAACTCTTGAAGAAGTTCTGTATGAGCTCTCACTAGAATAAGCAGCTATTCGAATAACATAAACAAGTAACAATTTAAATTTAAAAGTCATGACAAAAAAGAAAATCGTATTCAGCTGGGACGAAAGAAGTTCGTTAGACACAGAGCGCGTCGGAGCAATGTATTGCTTCAAGCGTTGTGATGTCAACCAGAACTAATCTTGCCCTCTACTCACAGATTTCACAGATTTCACAGACAATCTCTCGCTAAGACGCAAAGAACGCAAGGTCTTATTGCATAAGATTAAATTCTGTGTAGTCTGTGCAATCTGTAAGATTAAAAAAACAAATTTGATGACAACAAAGCAGGCCTCATATAACTTCGACGACGTACTTTTGTTTCCCAAGGGCATAGAAATAGTGCCTTATGACAATTTGTATGTGGCGATAAGCGTGGAGACTGCTAACTGGATTGTCCTTTACAACTCTGTACAAAAGACAATCTTTGAAAATCTGCTCGACGGTCAAACCATTGGAGAAACGTTTGACAAAGTTGGCGAAGAAAACCTTCGTGATTTTAAATCTGTCCTGGCCGGGATTTATGCTCGCAAGCTTGCTGGTACAGATGTTGCTCCTTCGAGAGAATTCTATGATGCTACCAAGCATCTAAACATATATCTGACAAACGCCTGCAACCTGCGTTGTGTTCATTGTTTTATGAAGTCGGGTATAAAATATGCCAATGAACTTCAGAAGGAAGACTGGATAAACGTTTTGCGCCAATTCTCTGAAAACGGAGGAACAAATGTGACATTCACGGGTGGTGAGCCTCTAATGAATACTGATTTTGAAGAGATTGTCAGGTATGCTCATCATGAAGGTCTTGAGGTGACCGTGCTTTCAAACGGCGTATTATGGAGTGACGAGATGGTTCGGCGTATGGCTCCATATATTGCTGAGGCTCAGTTTAGTATTGATGGGGTCAATGAACAAGACAATGCGAAAGTAAGAGGAGCCAACCACTTCGAGAAGGTTGTTCATACGGTCATCTCGTTCGCGAATTCTGGCGTCAGGACATCAGTAGCTACGACTTTTACGCTTGAAAACATGAGTTCTGCTGATGAATATAAACGCTTTATAGATCAGATAAAGGCTGCGACAGGTGACAAGGTGTTCTTCAAACTGACCAAGAAGATTCTTCTTGGACGTGATGTGGATTATGACGATTCTGTCAACCGTGAATACTACAATAAGATTCTCGATATAGAAAGATACGTTGATCCGTATGCGCCTGAAACCAACTTCATGGAAGGCCATGAGCCAAACAAGGCCATGCAAAACTGTGGATATGGGGGATTGTCCATTGCCGCCAATGGCAAAGTCTTTCTTTGCAATCGTGTCCTTGAGCTTCAAAGTTATGGCAATGTGAAGAATAAGCCATTAAAGGAGTTCATGGAAAAAGGTGAGGAAGCACTACGGAAGACATCTGTCAATCATGTAGAGCCGTGCAGGAATTGTGCGTTAAGACATATCTGTGGCGGTGACTGTCGCATTGACCACTTTAATTTCCAGGGGAAACTTCAAGGTTGGAAGCAAGAGATTAGACAGATTGACTGTGACGAAGAATTCCGCCACAATCTGCTCAAAAGAATGGTAGACAGTTACAGTTATTATTATCACATGCATGGAATATAGACTGCTTTGTGTATACAAGTGTAACAAGAATGCTGTGGAGCAGGTTGATATTGAAGTCAATCGGGAGCTTCATACTTCAACACTGGCACCGTTCAACCGTAATGTAAGTGTTGAGGACTTGGCTTATAGCAGTTTAAGCAGTCCTAGGGAATTGGTCTATTTCCTTAACCAATATGGCTTTACGAAACAGCCATTTGCTCTACACAGCGAAGTGCTTAGCTTTACAAGTGTACGGAGTCTGCTCGCAGATAATCCTTGGCTTTACAGACGAGAGGGCCGTGGGAGTTTAAAAAAGACTAGACCTGTTCAAGCGGGAAAGACTGTTGAACTGCTGCCTTTAGGACAGTTACAGGGAGGAGAACTTTATATTTCAAACCTTGTCCAGTGGAAAAGCCACATCAAGGTGAGGCTGATATACAGCAACGCCGTCGTCCCATTCTTCCCTGTTTACAATGATCTGCCTTATCGGTCGACTTCTGATACTTTCTTTCAAAGAGATGAACATGCTGAATCACTGTTGTTGGAAGATTTAAAGCCTTACTTCGACGATAACAAGTTGGACATAAGTCTGCCTACTTATGATGTCGATTTTCTGAAGTCACTCTCTGACAAACATTGGAGAATCTATGTAGAAGGCTATAAGAAAAAGAATTTTGAGATTCATGCTCATCAGAACAAGTCTGGCATCGTCTGGTTCGACAAAAACGAGCATGTTAACGATAAAAATGGCATTGTCAGCCAACTGCTCGACAGCTACCTTCACGGGAGGAATTATAATGAGATTGGAGGAAATGTCAACCTGTTCCGGTCCAATGACATAATAAAGCAGGAAGGGAAAGCCATTACAGCGGATATCTTGCCTGATGGAGATTCTGTGGAGAAGATATACTCAAAGGATCTCTCTCTGACTAATAGTGAGACCGAATACATAAAAGATAAGGTAAAGCAAGGCGTCACAGCTACTCTACGTTCCTATCAACTGGAAGGTGTCCTGTGGCTGGCCAAGATGCGAAAAAATCAGAAAGGTTGTCTGCTGGCTGACGAGATGGGCCTTGGAAAGACTTTGCAGGTGCTATCACATTTATATGCAATAAAAGCCCCCCAAGGACCATTTCTTGTCATAGCACCGACATCGCTTCTTCCGAATTGGGAGAATGAAATCAAGAAGTTTGTGCCATCATGGACAAATAGTATTGACACACAAGACCACAACCCCGACAAGTCACACAAGGTTATCTTGGTGTCGTATGACATCTTGCGACTGAACATAGCGGCATACGAGAAGTTGTACTATGATACAATAGTCATTGATGAAGCCCAAATCGTAAAAAACCGTGACACAAAGAAATATCAGACCATTAAGCTGTTGAAGGCTTATCACCGCATCATCCTTACGGGAACACCGATAGAAAACAGCATCAATGATATATGGTCGCACTTTTTGATTCTGATGCCGTCCTTGCGCAGGGTCTTTAAGATGATAACAAAGGACAAGACAAGCATCGACAGTCCGCAGTTTATGGAATTGTCCAAGAACCTCTTGAAGCCATTTATTCTTCGTCGCACAAAAGACGAGGAGTTGAAAGGCATGCCAGAATTGAGGGTGGAGAATGAATATATAGAATTAACGTCTCGTGAGCGTTCTATATATAATAATGTGAAGTCTGTATTTCTTAAGGCTCTGCAAACTGGACTGAGTGGGAGGTTGAACAGCATTGTCCTTGAAGGGTTGCAAAGATTGCGTCAAGCTTGTGTTAGTCCATCCCTTTTGCCCAGGTCCATTTACCACGACGTTGGTTTCAAGTCATCCAAAATGAAGAGGGCTTTGGAACTAATCAAAAATAGTGTGGCAGAAGGACAGAAAGTTCTGGTATTTTCCCAGTTTGTGAAGGCTTTGGAGGAATTGGATGGATACCTTACAGAGATGTCGGTAGACCATGTTCATCTGTACGGCGATACCACAAATCGGAAGGCTTGCGTACAAGCTTTCCAGAATGACGACCATGTCAAGGTGTTTCTCATCAGTCTCAAGGCTGGAGGGGTCGGTCTGAATCTGACTGCTGCCAATTGTGTAATCCTTTTGGATGATTGGTGGAATCCAGCTGTGGAGGACCAGGCTTTCGCACGTGCGCATCGTATAGGTCAGAAACGAGAAGTAACTGTATACAGGCTCGTATGCAAGAATACTGTTGAGGAGAAAGTCCTTCAGTTGCAACAGCAAAAGCGCAAGACCATCGATATCTTCAATGCCACTGGCAGTAAGCTGACGATGGATGAGATAAAAGCTCTTATAGATTAAGTACTTATTATGGAAAACCTAAGCAAGGCTATCTGGGCATTGTTTACCAAAATAGATGGTGATGATGTCCTTAAAAAGGCGGGAATGCTTGAGAGTTCCGAGGATTCAATGCCTGAAACAAGGCACATGGATGGATATATCAATGAGTCCGAATTGATGAGGTGCCTGCTGGAGATTGACAAAAAGAGCACCAATGACCAGTTGGAAATGCTTTGTCAGGTCATTCAGGCTAAATGGATGGAAAGCAATAAGGATTGCATCAGCCTTACTTTTCATCAAACGGATTCCGTTTTCAATACCCTTCTCTATTTCGCCTCGAATTGTATTTCTGTGATAGACAGAGATCCGGTTTGCCGCTATCGCCAGTTACTCAGGTGGCATTTACTCACAACAAGAGTAACAGAGGATCTTCTCACCACTTCGTTTCTTGCAGCTCGGGATTCACAATGGCATACTACAAGACGCAGCTTTGACTGGCCTGCATATATCAATCATGATAATAAAGAGATAAACAACATCTTGTCGCGTCCTCTTGCTGAATTACACATGCACCTTAAAGGCTCTTCTTATAACTTTGAGTTGAGTTGGATATGCTTGATGAACAACATCTGGCAAATGCAGAAGAACTTTGACAGCGTATATGAGGGACACGAGTACAAGACGAAAGACGACCATCTATACGATAAAATAAGGCGGGCGGCTGCCATAAGATATTATCTTGCAGGTGTTGTAGGGCTTATCCCCTTAAACTGCACGCTTAGTCAGTTGAATGATGATTTCAATAACGGGGATCGTGAATGGTTTAAGCAAAGAAGAGATAAATTAGGGAAGAATTATGAATTACCTGATTTTCAAAAGATTATTAAGGAGCAATTCAAGGAAACGAAAGAAAAGGTCTTCTCTAATTTCAAGATGCCTGAGATTACGGATGAAGATAAAAAGGGAGAGTATGAGAGGCTTAAAAAAGAAGATATTGTTGACTACATCCCTGTTGAGCACTATGTGACAGAGCCTGTCGAGAATAAAGTGTTGGCTTCTGAGAGAAGATTCATGTATGAGGTGTTTAAAGTCATATATGAAGACAAAGAAAACAAGGCAGAAGATGCAGCAACTCTTTTTTATGCTTATCTCCTTTACAAGAATTACTTCCGCAATGAGATTATACAGCTGAATGACAGAACGGGCTTTGACAACTTTGCAAGCTATGAAGAGCTGAAGACCGATTATTTGACCCATGAATACAGAGAACTGCTCTATAAAGCTGCGATAGAAGGCTTCTTGCAAAAGGGAGATGGTGAAAACAGATTCATAGAATGTAGAATCGTCCCAAAAAACACCGATGAAGAGATAGAAAAGTCGTTGGATGAGATCACCAGGTGTCTGAATGACAAATATAAAAAGCACTACGGCTTCATCTTCCACTTCATTAAGAGCCGTGATGAGCGAAGTGATGATGAACGTTATCGACACTACAAGCTTCGGCAAGAAGTGAAAAAGAAAGCTTTTGCCATTTTCAATTTTCGCAACAACCAACAATTCAGGGACAAGAAGGACAGTTTGGTTGGTACTGTCGTCGGACTGGATGCAGCAAATTCGGAAATATACTGTCGGCCAGAAGTCTTTGCACAGGCGTTCCGATTCCTGCGCCGGCACGATATAAAGATTCATGGTGACAATGACAATGCGCCTAATGATTTGAATGTTACCTATCACGTTGGAGAGGATTTCCTTGATGTAGCCGATGGCCTGCGAGCCGTGGAAGAGGCGATATTATATCTGAATCTTAGAACGGGCGACCGATTAGGCCATGCTCTTGTTCTTGGGACTGATGTCAGAGAATATTACGAGAACCGCTATCATGCAATATGCATGAGAAAACAGGTTATCCTTGACGACTTCGCATGGTTATATCACGAGTGCATCCGCTTGATAGGTTATACACCCTTATGCGGATGGATGCAGATGAAGTTTCTGCATTATTTCAATGACATCTACAACAACAATCAGAAAAAGGGACAGAGTATCATTGACTCGTTTTTCAAAGAAGAAGATGAAGATAGCGGATTGTTGTCAACCAACATCAATGACTATTACCTGTCGTGGTTGCTCCGAGGAGACTCTCCTACAATAGGTGAAGATCTTGATAGTGCCAATCTTGAAAAGCTGACAAAGACGATTGATAGGGAATGGGCTTTCGCAGGATTTAATCATCACCCATTGGCTGAGGCAGCGTTGAGGAATAGTGCCGCAAGACAGTTGTTCGATGCTTATCATTCCAACAAGTACTATAAACGTGGGAATGTGGTTGATGAACTTGTTATCCCACAAGAATACCGTGAAGAGTGGTACACGCTGCTTGAAAAGATTCAGCAAGACCTTCTGGGAAAACTGGAGCGAAAGCATATTGCTATCGAATGTAACCCTTCTTCAAACTATAAGATAGGAGAGATGACACGCTATGCCGACCATCCGATATTCCGGTTCTTCAATGATGGTATCTGCACCCCATTTCCTCAGCGCGAGATAGCTGTGTCTGTCAACACTGATGACCAAGGAGTATTCTCTACCTCATTGGAACGCGAATATTCCCTACTCGCTCTCGCCTTAGAACGAAATCCTTTCGAGGGTTGCACAAATACTCCAAGAGAGATAGACAACTGGCTGGATAAAATCCGCGAGATGTCGATAGAACAGAAATTCGTAAAGTAAAGTCTTGAAATATAACGATTATGGCTGAAAAAGTATTCTTGAAAGAGTGCTACATTCAGGGCACTAACCAGTATGAAGCGCTGGATGTGTGGAATTACCTTGACATTGGCACACCTCTACATCTTAAATATAAGGATGATAAAATAATGCTATGTTTTGGAGAAAATATTAAAGTCATTAAGTACAAGAAGTTTTCCGCTAACTCTGAAAATAAGGTTTCTATTTCTATTGACGAGGCCTTGAAGAGTGAAGAGTATGAAGGAGCTAATTCCGGGCAGGTCTCTATTTCCGGAACTGTGACAGATAGTGACGAAAATTTTGAAATTTCAAAGGTCGCTATGGATGTCAATATTCTTCTTCGGAAGAAAGGAAGCAAGGATAATGATGATAAAGAGATTGGTTTCCTATCAGAAGAAGATACAAAGGATTTAAAAGCTTACATGAAGGCTAACCAGGAAGATATCTTCGACGCCTGTATTTCGTACAAGGACAATGAGGGGAAAGCTGACGAGAACAAGCGACTTAAAGTGGTGATTCGGATTGTTAAAAAGGAATCTATTCAGGATTCAGATATTGCGGATAGCAAATCAAGCAAATAAAATATTGAAAGCATTCTTTATGCTTTCAATATGTAAATCTTACAAGTGCATGGAGAACAAGAAAATTCTTTGGCTAACTGCAGATTGCTTTATAGATGTGGACAGGCAGCTGGTGCCCTATCTACGAAGTACGTATCAACTAAGCATACAATGGTTTATAGTTCAATCGTTAGCAGGATCGACGGTCCCCAAGTCTGATGATTATGAAGTTTTGCAACTTCATCATCGTGGGAAAGACCCTCGCACTTATTTTGAACTAAGGAAATATTTTAAACTACTTCATATCGAGCAGTACGATTTAGTTTATAGTGACTCTATTGGCTTCTATTACTATCCTGCATTAATGCGGTTTGTTAGGGAAACGCCATTGATACATGCTGCTCACAATGTTAATCCCTATCCTGTATGGCCTTGGGAATTGAGATTAGAAGTGAAGTATATCTTCCACAAAGGCCGTCATTTCCAAATGTTCTCCAAGCATACCGCAAGGTGGTTCAAGGAGCATTACCCAAGCAAGTCTTTCTTCTATGCCCCCATGGTGGTGAAAGACTTTGGTGAGGTCAAGACAAGCCATTATCAATTTGACGAGTCTAAGGTGAACTTGCTTTTCTTTGGCAACATTGTGGGCAACAAGCGGCTGGACTTGCTGATTGATGTGGTCAAGAGCTTGCCAAGTGAAATCCAAGACAAGTTGCATCTGAATATCTGTGGGAAGTGTAGAATGGATGAGCAGAGTTTCATTCATCAAATTGGGGATTGCAAAGCAATCTCTGCTTACTTCAAGCGCATCCCAGACGAAGAGATTCCAGAGCTATTCACGAAGAGCCAATACTTGATGCTGCCTTATGAGGATGTTGCCCAGAGTGGCCCGCACATGATAGCCTACAACTACAACCTGCCTGTCATTGCAAGCGATATCTCGGGATTTGCAGAGCGAGTTGAAGACGGCAAGAATGGCTTCCTCTTCCATGTCAACGACAAGCAGGCTCTGATGGAAGCGATTACGAAGGCTGTGACGATGAGCAGCGACAACTATCAGAACATGAAGGCAGAACTAAAAGAGTTCGTTGACAAGAACTATAGCTTGCAAGCTGTCTCTCAAAGATACATTGATTATTTTGATTCGATTCTATAGATATGGATATTAAGCAATTTGTTAAGTATTCCACGCCAGTGGTGTTCATTCGGATATTATTCTCCAAAGTCCAGGAAGTATGGACTTTAACGAAATATCTTGATACGGCTGGAATGAGAAGAAACCCTCGTAAGTTGGCAACAGACCTGCATATTCGAGCCCATGCATTAGAGAAAGGCATGTCAATCGGCAAAGGACGAGTAGGCTTCGGAATTCCTAAGGCGACAAGCCTCATCAAAGACATTGGCCTTTATCTTCGCTTAGGGGGGGGGTAAAGACAGTGCGTCGTATTGGTGTGGCATACTGACTGCTTATATTAAATATAATGAAGATCTTGGAGCTGACATGTCGGTAGTAAGGCAAAAACTCCAGACTCTTTTGGAAAAATATGACATTCAACCTGATACAGCGGACACCGGCATTGAATGGTTTAACCATGCAGATATTAAGGGAAAAGAGACTGCACCTTTCCCTGTTTTCTCTCAGTCACGCTATTCCATTCGTGATTTCGGTACCGCGCCTGTATCGCAAGTTCAACTCGAAGACGCATTCAAACTGTGTGAACGTACTCCTTCTGCTTGCAACAGACAGAGTGTACGGCTGCATGTATTTACCGACCGTGAAAAGATAGACGAGCTTTGTATGATGCAGATGGGCTGCAAGGGATTCTATGAAAGCTTCCAAGGAGTCATATTGGTTTGTTCAGATATGACTTGCTATGCATTCCATGAACCTAACCAGTTCTTTGCCGATGGAGGCCTCTACGCCATGAACTTGATGTATGCGCTCCATGCCAATGACATCGCCAACATTCCGTTGACGATGGGGCACAAGGCAAAGCACCTCACAGCCATCAAGAAGCGTATGGGTATCCCTGCCAATGAGCAACCCATTCTTCTGATTGGTTACGGCTCGTATAAGGACAAATGGAAAGTTGCGGCCTCCAAGCGCAAGAGCTGGAAGAGCTACGTCAGTTGGAACTCTTGATTGCGCCGTCACAACGCAATAGCTTATGACAGAAATTCCCAAAATTGTATTGGGCACTTACCAGATGCCTGACTATGAGAGCCTACGGCGGATAGTCGCTTGTGCTCTCGACGCTGGTGTATCGTCCTTCGACACCGCTCCATCATACGGAACGGAAGGAATGTTAGGCAGGGCTCTGAAGGAGACAACCCAGGACAGAGAGTCGTTCTTTTGTTCCAACAAGATAGATGCCATACAGATGTATCATGGCAATATCAAGGAACACGTAGAGCAGCGACTCCGTCTGATGGATATCGGCTACTTTGACCTTCTGCTGATTCATTGGCCACTGGAACAGTATATGGTCAACACATGGAAGCAAATGCAGGAGCTGAAAGCGGAAGGAAAGGTCAAAGCCATTGGCATCTGCAATGTCAGAGTAAGACACCTCGAGCACTTTGCAAAGATGGGCATTGTGCCGGACTATGTACAGGATGAGCGTCATCCGCTGAATACATGTGATGCGGAGGTCGCCTACTGCCATGGGCATGGTATCAAGGTGATGGCTTACTCGCCTTTGGGAAGGATGTTGCCAGAGATTCGCAACAGCAAGACTCTAAAAGATATAGCCAACAGACACCATAAGATTATCGGTCAGGTCATCCTGCGATGGCAGATTGACACCGGTGCCATCCCTGTGTTTGGAACTAAGAAGGAAAGCAGACTGAAAGACAATATTGATATCCTCGACTTCACTCTGACAGATAAAGAGAAGCAGTCGATATCAGCGATGAACACCAATACCAAGATATTCCTTGAATCTTGGGGATGTCCTAAATACTAAATTGCAGTAGCTATGAAGAAAAAATTAGTTGTTCTTTTTGGAGTCTGCTGCTTAGTGGCATGCGTGCTCATCAACCATCCCGTAGTCTATATCCTTTTTGCTGTCGGCGTTGTACTGGCCATTGTCAATCTCTATGTTTTCAACAAAAATAGATTCTGGGCAAAGAATATCAACAACCTAAATGTCATTGGAAGAAACTATGATACATTAATAATAGGCGAGCCAGTAGACAAAGCAACTTTAGGGTTGCCTGATGATAATAAGACTATCTCAATAGTATGTTCAGGCAGGAGTCTTGGTGCAAGCATCGTTTTGGCCTATCGTCTGTTTTCCCTGCTCCGACCAGGAGGAACCCTCATCATCACGAGTCATAACGAAGGGAAGAGTATCTCTTCTTTAGATATTCCATATATCCATGAAGTAACATTGTTGGAAATGGGTATTGACAGACGGAAGCAGTATCTCCCTCTTGTGTTCAATCCCCTCATGTCATTAAAAGTGGTTTTTGGTGTCATTACACAAGGTGTAGTGAAAGGTGAGAATAACCGAGAGCTCGAAGTGTTTTGTACAAGCAGGAACATTCAATTATTAACTTATCAATCGTAAATCCAATTATGAAGACATATTTTACAGCACAGAGAAATATTCAGATTGTCATATCATTATTGAAGCAGAACGGCATCAAGCGAGTAGTTACTTCTCCTGGCATGACCGATGTGGCCATCAACATCAGCTTGCAGCATGACCCATACTTTGAACTCTACTCATGTGTGGATGAGCGTTCCGCAGCCTATATGGCATGCGGTATGGCTGCAGAAACAGGAGAACCTGTTGCCATCACGTGCACAGGCGCCACAGCTTCACGCAATTATATGCCTGCAATGACAGAGGCTTACTACCGTCATCTCCCTATTTTAGCCATCACGTGCAGTCAGCCTAGTGGCCGAATAGGTCATTACATGAATCAGGTGACAGACCGCACACTACTACCAAGAGATGTTGCCAATGTGAGTGTCACGGCAAAGCTGATCAATTTGGTAGAGGACGAATGGGAAGTAACCGATAAAGTGAATCAGGCTATGATAGGGTTGAAACGGAATGGTGGCGGTCCATGTCATATCAATCTGGAGATTGGCGGTCAAGGAGCTGGCGACTATTCTGTTAAGGAAATCAAGCCAGCAAGAAAAGTGGAGCATTATGACTTCCACGAGAATATGTGGCCAGAAATGCCATCTGGAAGAATCGCAGTTTTTGTTGGGCAGCATGGTCCCTGGAAACAAGAACTGACTAATGCTGTGGACACTTTCTGTGAGTTACACAACGCTTTTGTCATGGTGGATAACACAAGCAACTACCGGGGCAAGTATGGAGTGTTGGTTCCAATCATCTTAGACCAGGCAGAGGAACAGTTCAATGTGTCAGCTCCCGATATTGATCTTATCATTCACATTGGCTACGTGTCTCATGTTATAGGTGTTCGTGCCAAACGAATCTGGCGTGTGAATGAGGATGGAGAGATGAGAGATACTTTCAAGAGACTTACTGCCGTCTTTGCCGTTGATGAGTTCACATTCTTCCAGCATTATGCTAAGGGTGAGAAACAAGAGACAACATTGTTTCAAGAATACAAAAACCGCCGAGATGATTTGATGAACAAAATACCGGAGTTACCATTCTCCAATTTATGGATGGCCAGCAAAATTGCACCTGAATTGCCGGAGCATTCAAGCCTGCATCTTGGAATACGTAACAGTCTGAGGGCTTATGACTATTACAAGGTACCTCAATCTGTGACAGTATTCTCAAATACAGGTGGTTTTGGCATCGATGGCGGAGTCTCATCTCTTATTGGCGCATCGATGATGCATCGTGATAGATTATATTTAGGTGTCTTTGGAGATTTGCTGTTCTTCTACGATATGAACTCTCTGGGCAACCGTGACATCTCTTCAAATGTCCGCATCATGATAGTAAACAATGGTCTTGGGCAAGAGTTCAAAAACTATTCTTGCGGTAGTGCAAAGTTCGGTGAGGAAACAGACCTCTATATTGCAGCCCGTGGACATTACGGTAATCAGTCGCATGCCTTGATTAAGGCATATGCGGAATCTCTTGGCTTCCAGTATATAAGTGCTTCCAACAAGGAAGAATTTATGAAAGTATACAAAACCTTCCTCAATCCGAAGATTTCTGACAAGCCTATTTTGTTTGAGGTATTCACACAGACAGAGGACGAGAATAAGGCATTGGAGTTAGTTACTATGATCTCTAAGAAAAGTCAAATAATGAACAAGACGAAAGAAGTATTGGATAATGACAAACTAAAGGGTGTGAAAAAGTTCCTGAAAGGAATTAGAAAATAAGGAATATGAAAACAATATATAAGATTATAGTACTTGGTGTATATCAGCTACTCTTGATTCCTCACCTTTTTATATATACAGTCAAGTACAGAAGTTGGGAGGGGCAAAGCTTAGGCTAGATATAGAACATTACAAACGGCACATGGGGATAAATTATGGTTTATGGCTTTCTTTTGTATATTTGACGTTTTCGCAACATCAGTTTAGAAACATTTTCTTTTTGCGAATGGGTAAAATTTGGAGATACTTGTTCTTTTGGACACCACCTTTATCTACACTTCATATATTTACTCCATCCTCGCAAATAGGAGGTGGTCTGTACATTGGACATGGTTGGGGTACCACCATCAATGCTCAAAAAATAGGAAAAAACTTCGTAGTTGGACAACACTGCACGATAGGTAGTAGAAATGTAAAAGAACCAGTGATCGGTGATAATGTTTGCATTTGGGCTCATTGTGTTGTGATTGGAGGTATTACTATTGGAAATAACACCAATATCGGAGCAGGAGCTGTTGTTGTAAAATCTGTTCCAGAAAATTGTGTTGTTGTACCAGCCAAATCGAATATCATCAAACAAAATGGAGAAAGAGTATGCATACCATTATGAGGAATCAGACATTAGAAAATTCAAATTCAATTAAATCTTAAAGATGAAAATAGGTCTTCTTACATATTTTGGTGACATGAATTGTGGGACCAACATGCAGGCATATGCTGGTCTTCTCGCACTAAGAAAAGCTTATCCGAATGATAAAGTTGAAATTATTCCGTTTCATGGCTTTAAAGATAAATATCGTCCATATAAGACTTTCTCTCCAGTGAATCTCTATCACGACTTAATGAGATATCACAAATATGTCAAGTTCAAAAGAGAGCAACTCGGTGTAAAAGATGATGTGACAATAGAAAACGTAGAGGAGGCGTTGAACTTTATCGCTTCTCGCAGATATGATGTCATATATGTAGGAGCAGATACATTATTAGAACTCGACAGACTTCCTAAAGGATATGATGGAATTAGTGCATATTGGTTAAAAGATATAAAGGCTAAGAAAGTAATTTTAGCTGCATCATCAAAAAATGTGAATTATAGTACCCTCTCGCAGAAACAGCGAGAGGACCTTACCATAGCTGCAAAACAATTTTCCCATATTGGCGTTAGAGACCGTGCTACAATGACTCTCTTTACGGAATTACTTGGTAGTAACAAGAATATTAGCTACATTCCGGATCCAACTTTTACTCTCGATATTGATTACTCTTATATCAACGAATATTTAAGAAAAAGGAAAATAGTCATCCCTAAAAAATCCGTATTCATCCAGTTTTATGGAGACGACTACTGGCTAATAGATGTTGCGAAAGATTTAAAGGAGAAAGGATTCACACTAGTCACAAATCGAAGTGTGTCTTGGAGTGATATTGTTTTGATAGATATGTCGCCCCTGGAGCATGTGGGACTTTATCAATACATGGATTTTGTTATTACCCATCGTTTCCACGATGGTGTATTTAGTCTTAAGAATCACACCCCCGTATTGATATATGTAAAATCAGCTAAGGAGATGATGACCGGTGGGGAAAGCAAACACATATCCTTGCTGAAAGATTTTGGTCTGTACCCTCACGCTTTTCTTGGAGCATGCGATTCCGAGAAAAAACTTAAGAACGTTTGGGAAAGCTACATAGCTACCAAAAATGTCTTTGATAGTAACAAAGTTGATGGAATATTAAAAGAAAATAAGAAAAGATACTTAGAGTATCTCCATAAGACTCTTGATTGATAACAAAAATATAGAGAGGTTGAATCTATGGCTCATTTTATAGAACTACATCAAAATGATAAGGATAATACTCCTATTTTGTTAAATGTTGATTGGATTCTTAATGTTGGACCAAATGTTCATGGTTCTACCATAAATTTCGCAATTGAAAAATTTAGGGGGACAGATAGTTATGCAGGAACTCAGTCGTTAGAAGTTAGTGAGTCATACTCAACTATAAAAGAATTTTTAGGATGCTAAAGACAGAAATACCCATAGATGATGCGGTGAGAGATTTTAAAAATCATCTGATATCACATCCACGTACTATTCTCTCAGCAAAATACGGAGATGGTAAGACATATTTCTTATCTAAATTTATTAATGATCCTAACGTTAATAGCAGATTTACATTTCTTACTATTTATCCTGTAAATTATCAAGTATTGACTAATAGTGATATTTTCGAACTTATCAAACGTGATATATTGATCCAGATGATCAGTAACGGGATGCTCGATAAATATGAGATATCTGATCAGGTAGCTTTATCTTTTTACCTACAAAACAAATTTTCAACAATTTCTGAGGCATTGTTGCCTCTATTACAAACTCTTGATACACCAAGCCCTATAGCAAAAGCCTTTTTAGTGGGTTTAACGGGTCTAAAAATGATCAATACCCTTAAGGATTCATATAGAAAATGGAAAAAAGAATTTGACGATGCTGAAAAAATTGAAGATTATATAGTTTCAAAAAATGGATTCATATACGAGAGTGATGCTATTACCGAAATAATCCGTGGTGGGATAGAATCTTATAAAAAAGAAAATAATAAGAAAGTCGTCCTTATTATCGAAGATTTAGATAGGATCGACCCAGCTCATTTGTTCCGCATATTGAATGTATTTTCTGCACATATGGATTATGGCTATCGGTTAGGTCAACCATTAGATGATAATTATCTAATTGGCAACAAGTTTGGCCTAGATAATGTCGTAATGGTAATGGACTACAAGAATACTCAAAATATCTTCAATCATTTTTACGGAGAATATGCGAACTTCAATGGTTATATTGACAAATTTTGCTCTAACAATTACTTCAAATATTCCCTAGCTAATGAGAAATATAATTACTTCATAAAGTCTACGAAAGAGATAACCAAACTCTCACATGATCTGGTAAGTCGATATTTCAATCAAGAAAATATTAGGCCAAAGAGTATTAGAGATTTGAGTAAATGTTTTGTAAATGTAGATGATGACATAGTAATAGGCAGCAAACCTTATAACAAATTTAATGAAAGCATCTTAAGATTACTTGTAATTGCTAGACGACTAGGAATGAATGATGAGGAACTTATTAAGAATCTCAAGGTAGTAACAGTAAAATGCAAAAATGAGGTTTTTAAGTATGCAGGTCCTTACTTGTCATCATTATTGAACAATGGCGAGATAAAAGATTTTGGTTACGCCGAAGGGGATACTTATTATGTGTTTGTTGGCACTCAACTAAATGATGATGGCACACTGGATTTCACAACATATGCTCAAGAAGGACAAAAACCGAAAGTCGTAGATTTGTCAGAGCTTTTACAATTTATAGCAAAATGATAGAAGTAGAAAGATGAAAATAATTTTAATAAACAAGTTCTACTACCGCCGTGGTGGTGACTGTATCTACATGCTAAACCTTGAGCAACTGTTGAAAGCTCATGGACATGAGGTAGCTGTGTTTGCAATGGACTTTCCAGAGAACGAGAAGACTCCTTGGCAGAAATATTTCCCATCAAATATGTCGAAGTTGAAAGCTTTCATTCGACCATTCGGTGATGGGGAGACGAAAGTTAAGTTCACAAAATTGATAGAAGACTTTAAAACTGATGTGGTGCACTTGAACAACATACATACGCAATTGTCGCCGGTCATCGCGGAGATTGCTCATCAAAAAGGTATTAGAGTGGTGTGGACGTTGCATGACTACAAACTGCTCTGTCCGAGATATGACTGTATGCGTGATAGTGACAACTGCGAACTGTGCTTTTCTCACGCTGATTTCGCAGATAGCGCAGATAGTTTATCAGCGAAGTCAGCGAGATCTGCGTGCAAGAAATTGAAGAAGAACTGCTTGAAGTATTCATGCATGAAAGGCGGTAAAATCGGATCTTTCATTGGATATCGTGAGGCTGTAAAATGGAATCGGAAACGTCTTGAAGCTTGTACCGATGCATTCGTCTGCCCTAGCAAGTTCATAGCGGAGAAGATGAAGCAAGGCGGGTTTGATGAGAAGAAATTAATACCTCTTTGCAATTTTATTGACATAGAGAAATGCAAACGGACGGATGACTATCGGAAAGGAGACTACTATTGCTATGTCGGCCGTCTGAGCCATGAGAAAGGTGTAAAGACACTGATTGAGGCTGCAAACCAATTGCGCTATAAGCTTGTTGTCATTGGAGGTGGTCCGTTAATGGATGAGTTGAAAGCAATAGCCCATGACAATATTGAGTTTGTAGGCTTTAAGCAGTGGGACGACATAAAGCAATTGGTTGGTAAGGCGCGTTTCTCTGTCATTCCATCTGAATGGTATGAGAATAACCCTTTATCTGTTATAGAAGCAGAGTGCCTTGGTACTCCTGTGCTCGGAGCAAGGATTGGTGGCATCCCTGAGTTGATAGATGAAGGCAAGACGGGTATGACGTTCACGAGCAAGGATGTCAATGATCTGAAAGATAAAATACAACAAATGTGGTCAACTTCATTTGATTATCGGCAAATCGCACAAGAATCTATGCAGAGGTATAATGCTGAAGAATACTATAGTAATATCATGCAGGTGTACTCCGGTCACTAATAATTTAAAATAAAATTGATAGAATATTATGAAAGGTCAACAAATGAATGCCATTCTTGCTGATTGCGATGAGAATGAAGTGAAGTCTTTCCTAGATGGACTGAATGATGGAACTCCAATCAAATTCGTCATTAGATCGTGTGTGAGTAATGGATCGCATCGAGGATGGACAAATTTTGTAAGGTACATGAAGTATTTTACTTATCCATTGGAAGTGTTCTTTCATCGAAAACATTACAAGAATATCATTGGATGGCAACAATTCTACGCCATTAATTTTGCATTCTACTGCAGATTATTTCATGTCAAGAAAGTCAATGATGTCATTGCTCTAAACTTTACCTATAAAGATAAGAATGGAATTATAGGGAAAGTTTATAAGGCTTATATGAATTTTGCTCTTCATGGTGATTATATCAATTACCTTCATGTACTGAGTAATAACTATGCAAAAGAGTGCGCACAGCAATTGAATCTACCACTCGACAAATTCATTGCTACACCATTCGGTGTTCCTGACTATTACGAAAAATGGAATGACAGTTCTGTTGATGAAAAGAACTATACACTATCAATAGGCCGTTCTAATCGTGACTTTGATTTTCTCGTGAAAGTATGGAAACAACCAACGTTCTCTGATTACAAACTTGTTATCATCAGCGATACCTATCAGCCAAAAGAGACGTTACCTGATAACATCCTTCTTTTTGACAACATTACAGGAGATGCCTCTTTCCCTTGGATAGCAAATTGCAATATGATGATTCTCCCCATTGATGATGGCAGAATATGCTCAGGAGATACTGTTTTGTTGAGTGGTATGCTATTCAAGAAAACGGTAGTTGTGACTGCTCCAAGCACACTTTCCGAGATGTACATTAATAATGGTGTGGACGGCATTTGCGCCGAAAAAGATTTGGAATCTTTCAGTGCTTCGGTGTTACAACTTCTGAAAGATGAAGATGATCGGAAACGTATTGGGGAGAATGCACGAAAGTCTTATCTGAAAAAATATTCAAGATATATCTTCGGTCATAATCTTCAAAAATTCGTAAAGTACGTATAAGCTTATTCTAAGCTGAATTTTGGAGTTTAATTCTCACTATTTTATATTGACAAAAACATACAAAGATATTATGGCAAATAATCGTATTCCGCGTCCAACAGACGCAAGTATCATTTTGACGTATCGCTGTCCTATGCGGTGCGTAATGTGTAACATTTGGAAGAACCCAACGAATCGTAAGGAGGAGTTGAAGGCTGAGGACTTGAAGTGTCTGCCCGACTTGAAGTTCATCAACCTGACAGGTGGTGAGCCTTTCATACGTGAAGATTTGGCAGATATTGTGGAGGAATGCTATAAGCATACTAACCGTATCGTCATCTCTACTTCAGGTTGGTTTGAGGACCGTGTTGTCGCTCTCGCAAAGAAGTTCCCTAATATTGGTATTCGTATCTCCATTGAGGGACTTAGCCAGAAGAACGACGAGCTGCGTGGTCATGCAGGTGGCTTCGACAAGGGCTTGCGCACGCTACTGACGTTGAAGCACATGGGACTGAAGGATATTGGCTTCGGCTGTACCGTGAGCAACAACAACTCAAAGGACATGCTGTCGCTTTATCAGTTGTCTCTGGCTATGGGTATGGAGTTCGCCACAGCAGCATTCCACAACTCGTTCTACTTCCATAAGTACGATAACCAGATTACTAACAAGGACGAGGTATGCAACAACTTCAAACAGCTCATCGAATGGCAGTTGAAAGAGAAGCATCCGAAGAGCTGGTTCCGCGCATGGTTCAATATGGGTCTTATCAACTACATTGAGGGTGGCAAGCGTATGTTGCCTTGTGAGGCCGGTTCTGCCAACTTCTTCATCGATCCATGGGGTGAGGTGCTGCCCTGCAATGGTATGGAGACAAAGTACTTTGAGGGTTCTATGGGTAACATCCACGACAAGCCATTCATGGAGATTTGGGAAAGCGAGCAGGCACAGAAGGTTCGTGATGCTGTACGCACTTGCCCGAAGAACTGCTGGATGGTAGGTACTGCCAGCCCTGTGATGCACAAGTACATAAAATATCCTGCTAAGTGGGCATTAAAGAACAAGTGGCGGTCGATGTGTGGCAAGGAGGCTTGCCTCGACTTCTCACAGTGCCCAGTAGGTCAAGACCCACGTCAGGGCGACTTGAGAGTGCTGCATCCGGATGCAGAAGAAGTGCAGCCAGCAGGAGAAGGTAAAGCCAAACTGTAATCACGTAATTTTTATTAGCCACGGACGACACAGACGGCACAGACTTTTTTATCAATAAAGAATTGACAGAAAACTTTATTGTCAAAAGAACTAAGTCCGTGAATTCTGTGTAGTCCGTGGCAAAAAAAAACTAACCTATGTTTCTATACAAAGAGGAGTCAGATAAAATATTAGGAGCTTTCTTTGAGGTTAATAGGCATTTGCCTACTGGAATGCTTGAAGCAGTTTATGAGAAGGCTCTTGTATATGAATTGCAACAACGAGATCTTATACCTGATGAGCAAAGGCACCTTGTAGTAAAATACAAAGGTATGGACATAGGTGAGTACATTCCTGATGTAATTGTAAACGACAAGATAATCTTGGAGTTGAAGTCAGCACGTTGTATAGCTCCTGAACATAAGGCACAACTCTTAAATTATCTTGCAATAACCGGTTATCGTGTTGGCTACATCCTAAACTTTAGTGGTGACAGGGATTATTGCCGAATGATTCGATAACTGAGAATTTTTAAGCCACGGACGACACTGACGACACAGACATTGTTATAGGAAAGTCTGTGAATTCCGTGTCGTCCGTGGCAAATTTAACATTGGCTACCGACTCAATAGTCTGTGATTTCTGTGTAGTCCGTGGCAAAATATGATAGTGGCTGCTGACTACACAAAAGTCCGTGATGTCAGTGTAGTCTGTGGCTAAAGAAAAGATACTTATGACGAAAATTGTGGTAACAGGTACGCGAGGAATACCGAACGTGATGGGTGGTGTGGAGACACACTGTGAGGAACTTTTCCCACGTATCGCAAAACTAGGATTTGATGTGACAGTCATCCGACGGTCAACGTATGTTCATGACGGCTTAACTGAGTGGCACGGCGTAAAACTTGTAGATATACCTACACCTAAGAAGAAAGCATTTGAGGCTATAGTACATACTTGGCGAGCGATATGGAAGGCAAAGAGCCTTCATGCCGACTTAGTTCATATCCATGCCATTGGTCCAGCAATGCTTGCTCCATTGGCACGATTGCTTGGAATGAAAGTCGTCTTCACTCATCATGGCCCCGATTACGACCGCGACAAATGGGGATTCGCCGCCAAGACGATGCTGAAGTTCGGCGAGCGGATGGGCTGTATGTTTGCCAACGACGTAATTGTTATCTCCAATGTTATTAAAGACTTGATATCACGAAAGTATGGTCGTACAAAGAATGTACACCTTATATATAATGGTGTACCACAGCCCGAAATTTGTGAATATCCTGAGTACTTTGAAGAGTTAGGCATTGAGAAAGGCAAATATGTTCTCGGTATGTGCCGTTTC
>CACYKX010000023.1 GCA_902775075.1 uncultured Prevotellaceae bacterium
ACTAATTTTGCCATTAAAACGTTATTTCTTTTGTGCAAACGTTTGCGCTTTGTTTTTCTTAATAATAAAAGAGTATGGTAATCTAGTTGCACAGATTTGTCTACATTTGCACAATGAGGTAATTTATCATGAAAGATCAGACATCTATAACAATGAAAGATATCGCTCGCGACCTTGGCGTTTCTATAGCTACTGTTTCGCGTGCGCTGAAAGACAGTCCACGGATTAGTGCTGTCCAAAAGGAGCGTATACAGAAGTATGCGCGCGAGCATAATTTCTATCCTAATGTGATCGGTGAGGCCCTTCGTCATAGTAAGGTGATGCCGATGAAGGTAATAGGCGTCATCGTGCCTCAGTTTGTGCATTATTATTTTGGTTCTGTTCTTAGTGGCATCGAAGAGGAGGCTAGCGCTCGTGGTTACCGCATCATGGTGGCTCAAAGTAATGAAAAATATGAGCGTGAGGTGGCCATCTGTGATGACTTCTATAAAAATAAGGTGTGCGGAATTATCGTATCTCAGGCCAAAGATACCACGCATTATGAACATTTCAAGAAATTGATAGACAAAGGGGTTCCTTTGGTATTCTATGATAGAATTTGTACCGGAGTGGATTGTTCCCGTGTGGTCGTAGATGATTATATGGGTGCTTATACTGCTGTAACCCATCTTATAGATACCGGTTGCCGGAGAATAGCGTATTATGGATCTTCGATGAATATGGAGATATCCAAAAACCGATTTAATGGTTATAAGGACGCGTTATTGAAACATGGATTGAAAGTGGATGAAAATATCATTCGTCTTTGTGATAATCGTGCTGCCGCTGAGGCTATTACACCGGAAATCATTCGTATGGAAGACCGTCCGGATGCATTCTTTGCGATAAATGATGACACCGCGATAGGTATCTTGTATACTGCCAAGCATATGGGCTTTGACGTGCCGGGAGATATCTCAATCTGTGGATTCACGAATGGTAACCGAGCAAAGTCGTGTGACCCGATGCTTACCACGGTAGAACAACGTGGTAAGGCTGTCGGCGAAGAGGCTGCTAACATTCTGATAGGACAGGTGGAAGGTTCTATACCGATGAATAAAATCGAAAAACGAGTTGTGAGAACTCGACTGGTAGTACGTGGTACTACACGATAATAAAATCGTGTCAAAATCGACAAACTAAAAACCATTATGATAATATGAAAGAAAAACCTAACATGAACTTTTGGGGGCTCTGGAATTTGAGCTTCGGATTCTTTGGTGTGCAGATTGCTTATGCTCTGCAGAGCGCAAATATTTCGCGCATTTTTGCCACGATAGGGGCTGATCCTCATAGTTTAAGCTATTTCTGGGTTTTACCGCCTCTTATGGGTATCATTGTACAGCCTATTGTTGGAACTTTAAGTGATAAGACATGGACTCGCTTCGGTCGACGTGTACCCTATCTGTTCGTAGGTGCTCTGTTGGCAGTTTTTGTCATGTGTCTGTTGCCGAATGCCGGGTCGCTTGGCTTTACTTTTGGGGCGGCCATGCTGTTTGGTTTGATCGCATTGATGTTTCTTGATACCAGTCTTAATATGGCCATGCAACCATTTAAAATGATGGTAGGTGATATGGTGAATGAGAAACAGAAAGCCAAGGCTTATGCCATCCAGAGTTTTCTTTGTAATGCAGGTTCTGTAGCAGGTTTTGTCTTTCCATTCTTATTTACATGGTTGGGCTTGAGCAATGTCGCTCCAAGAGGAGTTGTACCGGATTCTGTAATCTGGTCCTTCTATATTGGTGCAGCAGTACTTATATTATGTGTGATCTATACCTCTTTGAAGGTGAAAGAATGGGATCCGAAGACTTATACAGCATATAATGCTACGTCAGAAGCAGTGGCAAAGAAGGAAGAACATGTAAATTGGTTTGTCCTTCTGAAAAATGCACCTTCTACATTCTGGAAGGTGGGACTGGTACAGTTCTTCTGTTGGGCAGGAATGCTCTATATGTGGAACTATACCACCGGAGCTATCGCAGAGACCGTATGGGATACGACAGATGCTGCATCTCCTGAATTCCAGGAAGCAGGAAACTGGGTGGGAATCCTCTTTGCCGTCCAGGCTGTAGGTAGTGTGATATGGGCTGTTGTCCTTGCGCAGTTCAAGAATACCAAACTGGCTTATGCATTAAGTCTTATCATGGGTGGTGCTGGTTTTATCCTCATCCCATTTGTCCATGATGCTTATTGGCAGTTTATACCATTCTTGTTGGTAGGTTGCGGATGGGCTGCTATGTTGGCCATGCCGTTTACCTTTGTTACCAATGCACTCCAGGGATATGGCCATATGGGCGCATATCTTGGTCTTTTTAATGGAACCATCTGTGTTCCTCAAATCGTAGCAGCCTTGTGTGGTGGAGGAATCCTTAGTATGGTAGGCTCTCATCAGAGTAATATGATGATTGTAGCCGGTACGCTTTTCTTGTTAGGTAGCTTTGCTGTTTCTTTTATCAAGGAAAAGTAAAGAAGATGCAAACGTTTGCACGGATAATAATTGTGTTTGTGCAAACGTTGCATGTTCTGAATAGAAAAAAATATCTACCTTAGCATCACAATTAAGAATACTAACCCCTGATAGTCTATGAAATTTCAATTTAATATTGATTATAAGACCGTATATGGTGAAGATTTGACTCTTCATGCTGATATTGATGGTACAGTCCATTTATGTCATATGGGTACCTTAGATGGACAAAGATGGTGCTATGACCTCATCGTTACTGAGATACCAAAGCATATCACCTATTATTATAGTGTGGAACATGATGGATATAGCTGTCGACAGGAATGGCTGACGGTGAAACATGAAATAGAAATCACGAATTCTAAGACGGAGAATTATGTCATCTATAACAGATGGAATGATTTGCCGGAGGATTCTTATCTTTATAGTTCAGCTTTTACTGATTGTATTAATCAGGAGAAGCTATCTGAACTTCCTGAGACATCGTATGCTAAGGCCATAAGACTTATCGTTCGAGCTCCTCAGTTGCGTGAGGGGGATCGATTGGCAATCGTAGGAGAATCCCGTGCTTTAGGAGAATGGGATATCCTGAAGGCGAAGGCTATGTGCTGTCATGCCCATAACGAATGGGTAATAGATCTGAATGTTGACGATATCGTTAATCATCATTTGGAGTTCAAATTTGTTGCCTTAGATGAGAAATCCGGTATTACTCCTTTGTGGGAAACCGGTTTTAATAGAATTATCGATTTACCGGAAATGCCTACCGGTAAGATGCTGGTTTATGAATTAAGTCAGGCTTTCTTTGAATTATGGAATCGTAAATTAGCTGGAACGCTGGTCCCTGTGTTCTCTCTTCGGAGTAAAACAAGTTTCGGCGTAGGTGATTTTGGTGATCTGAAGAAGATGATAGACCTTGTATCGAAGACTCGTCAGCGTGTTCTTCAGGTGTTACCAATCAATGATACGACGATTACCCATACTTGGACTGATTCGTATCCATATAGTTGTATCAGTATTTTTGCCTTGCATCCTCAATATGCTGATTTTTCATCTCTTCCAAAACTAAAGGATGAGAAGAAACGCAGATATTATGAAACTTTGCGAGAGGAATTGAATCAGCTTCCTCAGATTGATTATGAGCGAGTGAACAATGCAAAGATAGATTATCTGAAGGAATTATTTGTACAGGAGAATGCTAAGGTAAAGAATAGTGCTGCTTTTAAAGCCTTCTTCAAGGAAACAGAGCAATGGTTGGTTCCTTATGCTCAGTATTGCTATCTGAGAGATAAATACGGAACGGCTGATTTCTCCCAGTGGGAAGCGCATCATGTGTGGAATGAAGCAGAACGTAAGAATCTTTCTTCTCCTACTTCTCAGGCATATAAGGATGTCGAATTCTGGTATTTCGTTCAATATATATTGAACACTCAGATGCAGTCGGTTCATGAGTATGCCAAGGAAAAGAGAGTTATACTGAAGGGAGATATTCCTATTGGTGTGAACCGATATGGCTGTGATGTGTGGACAGAACCAAGATACTTTAATCTGAATGGTCAGGCGGGTGCTCCTCCAGATGACTTCTCTGTAAATGGTCAGAACTGGGGCTTCCCTACCTATAATTGGGATGAGATGATCAAGGATGACTGTACTTGGTGGGTGAGACGTTTCCAGAATATGTCGAAGTTCTTTGATGCATATCGTATCGACCATGTACTTGGATTCTTTAGAATATGGGAAATACCGGTAGATGCTGTGCATGGATTGTTAGGTCAGTTTGCTCCATCTTTGGGAATGACGGCAGACGAGATCCGCAGCTATGGATTCAACTTCCAGGAAAGACGTTTCACAGAACCTTTCATCACCGATTGGGTTCTTGACAGAATGTTCGGTGACCGTGCAGAGGAAGTGAGACAGAAATATCTCGACCGCTTAGATGATGAGAGATATAAAATGAAACCGGCATACGACACACAGCGTAAAGTCGAGAAAGCTTTTGCCGGCGAGACCGATCAGGAACAATTGAATCTCCGAGATGGACTGTATGCATTGATCAGTGATGTGCTCTTTGTTCGTGACCATAAGAATCCGGAACTATATCATCCGCGCATCAGTGTACAGTTCGACTATATCTACGAAAGTCTCTACGACAACGATAAGGCTGCTTTCAACAACCTCTATAACGACTATTTCTATCGTCGGAATAACCAGTTCTGGTATGATGAGGCTATGAAGAAGTTGCCGAAGTTAGTGCAGGCTACTCGTATGCTGGTATGCGCAGAAGACTTGGGAATGGTACCGGATTGTGTGCCTTGGGTTATGAACGAATTGAAAATCCTAAGTTTGGAACTGCAGAGTATGCCGAAAGATCCAAAAGTTCGATTCGGTCATCTCAGTAGAAATCCATACCGTTCCGTATGTACAATATCAAGTCATGATATGCCAACACTTCGCCAGTGGTGGGATGAAGATATGGGACGTACCCAGGAATACTATAATACGATGCTTTACCGTGAGGGCGCTGCTCCTCATCCATTACCAGGGTGGTTGGCTAGCGACATCATAGCACGTCATCTGGCATCACCAAGTATGCTGTGTGTACTTAGTATTCAGGATTGGTTAGCAATTGATGAAAACCTCAGACTTCCTGATCAGAATGCAGAGCGAATCAATATCCCTGCTAACCCACGTCATTATTGGAGATATCGTATGCATTTGAATCTTGAGGACTTAATGGAAAATCAAGAATTTACCAACATTATTATTAAACTTATAAATGAATCTGGAAGAAGATGAAATGTAAATTACTATTAGCTTTTTTATTATTACCAATGGTGGCAATGGCTCAAATGGTGAAATCTCCGGACGGGCGTATTGTCCTAAAGTTTTCACTGTCGGATACTGGACAACCTACCTATGAACTGACCTATAAAAATAAGGCCGTTATAAAGCCTTCACATCTTGGCTTGGAACTTGCCAAGGACAAGCATGCGTCAAAAGGTTTGAAGGAGACTGATTTGATGGATGGATTTAAAATCTCTGATACAAAGACTTCAACATTTGATGAAACATGGACGCCTGTTTGGGGACAATATAAGAAGATCCGTAATCATTATAATGAACTGGAGGTTGACTTGAACCAGCCTTCAAGTGACCGCAATATCATCATTCGTTTCCGTGTATATAATGATGGTATGGGCTTGAGATATGAATTCCCACAGCAGAAGAGTCTGAACTATTTCATCATCAAGGAGGAACATACCCAGTTTGCCATGGCCGGTGACCATACTGCATGGTGGCTTCCTGGTGATTATGACTCTCAGGAACAGGAAACACAGGAATCAAAGTTGTCTGAGATCAGAAGTAGATTCCATGATGCTGTGGATTGGGCAAACTCTTCATCAAGCGTGTTCTCACCAACAGGTGTTCAGACATCTTTGCAGATGAAGACAAAAGATGGATTGTATATCAACTTGCATGAGGCTGCATGTGTAGATTATGCTACAATGCACCTGAACTTGGATGATAAGAATATGGTGTTCGAAAGTTGGTTGACACCGGATGCCACAGGTATGAAGGGCTATATGCAGACACCTTGTAAAAGTCCATGGCGTACAGTTATGGTAAGTGATGATGCTTGTGATATGCTGGCAAGTAGTTTGATACTGAACTTGAACGAACCTTGCAAACTGAAAGACACCAGTTGGATTCACCCAACAAAATATTGTGGAGTATGGTGGGAGATGATCGTTGGTAAGAGTTCTTGGAACTATACAGACGAGTTCCCTTCTATTAAGTTGGATCAAATTGATTGGAATAAAGTAAAGCCAAACGGACGTCATGCAGCAAATACAGAACATGTAAAGAAGTATATCGACTTTGCAGCTGCAAATGGATTGCAGGAAGTTCTCGTAGAAGGATGGAATGTCGGTTGGGAGGACTGGGCAAATATGTGGAAATGGGATGTCTTCGATTTCGTTACCCCATATCCAGACTTTGATATCAAGTATTTGAATGAATATGCTCATTCTAAAGGCGTAAAACTGATGATGCATCATGAGACCTCTTCGAGTGTCATCAACTATGAGCGTCATTTAAATAAAGCCTTCCAACTGATGGATAAATATGGTTATGATGCTGTAAAGGGTGGTTATGTTGGAGATATCATCCCTCGTGGTGATCATCACTATTCACAGAGTATGAATAACCATTACTTGTATGTTGTCAAGGAAGCTGCGAAGCATCATATCATGGTGAATGCACATGAAGCTACTCGTCCGACAGGTCTTTGTCGTACATATCCTAACCTGATAGGTAATGAGAGTGCACGAGGAACAGAGTACGAAGCCTTCGGTGGCAGTCGTCCTGATCATACAGTGGTATTGCCATTTACCCGTCTTCAGGGTGGTCCTATGGACTATACTCCAGGTATCTTCGAAACACAATTGAAGAATTGGAGTAATAACACAAGTTATGTACATACAACTCTTGTGGGCCAGTTAGCACTTTACCTCGTGATGTGGGGACCTATCCAGATGGCTGCCGATCTGCCAGAAAACTATGCTAAGTATATGGATGCATTCCAGTTTATCAAGGATGTTCCTGCAGATTGGGATGAATCAAAGTATCTCGAAGCTGAACCAGGCGATTATATCACCGTAGCTCGAAAGGGGAAAGGGACCAACAACTGGTTTGTTGCCGGTAAATGTGATGAGAATGGTCATAAGAGCACAATCAAGTTTGATTTCTTGGATAAGGGTCGCAAGTATGAGGCAACCATCTATGCCGATGCTTCTGATGCAGATTACGAGAAAAATCCTAAGGCCTATAAGATAACAAAGAAAATTGTGAAGAAAGGTGATGTGTTGAAGCTCACTGAAGCACGTGGTGGTGGTTTTGCAATTAGTCTTTTAGCAAAATAATGGACGCTTATGATATCGAATCATGATAAGGATTAAGAATATATATATAGCTGCATTAGCAGTTGCTTTAACAATTCCTGCTCAGGCTCAGGATGTCTTCAAGGAGATGTCCTACAGTCCTGAGCAGACTGTTTTTAGATTGAACACTCCTTTCCATGGTGTTGTGAAAATCTATGATCGCGGTAATGGTGGAAATGCCATAAAGGTGGTCAAACTCAAAAAGGTCGCTCCTACAGAATGGAGGGCTCGACTTAAAGGAGACTGGAAGGGTAAGTTCTATACCTTTAATATAGGTAGAGGTGAGACACCGGGTACATTTGCTAAAGCTGTAGGTGTTAATGGTAAGCGTGGGTATATCACAGACCTGAAAGATACGAATCCCGAAGGTTGGAATCAAGACCGGCATCCTAAGATTTTGTCTCCTGCAGATCTGGTAATCTATGAGATGCATTGGAGAGATTTCTCCATCGATCCATCATCAGGATTGAAATATCGTGGAAAGTTTCTTTCCCTTACGGAACCTAAAGCGATAAATTATCTGAAAATGTTGGGCGTAAATGCGATACACATCCTCCCTTCTTTTGATTATGCTTCCGTAGATGAGTCACAGGTTGATAATCCTCAGTACAACTGGGGATACGATCCTCTGAATTATAATGTCCCTGAAGGCTCTTATTCTACTAATCCATTTGAACCGACTTGTAGAATCAAGGAGTTCAAACAGATGGTCAAGGCTTTGCATGATGTCGGCATCCGTGTCATCCTCGATGTGGTATATAACCACACCTTTGATCTTGAAAACAGTAATTTCCAAAAGACTTATCCTGATTATTATTATCGATATAATCCAGACGGTTCACCAAGTAATGGCTCGGGATGTGGAAACGAAACCGCTTCGGATCAACCTCTGATGCGCGAGTTTATGCTCGAAAGCGTGAAATATTGGGTAGATGAATATCATATCGATGGATTCCGATTCGATCTCATGGGTATTCATGACATCCAGACGATGAGTGCTATTCGCGAACAGTTGAATGCTATTGATCCTTTCTTGTTCGTATATGGTGAAGGGTGGAGTGCAGGACATTGTGCTTATCCGTCAGAATTGTTGGCTACCAAAGTTAACATTCCACAAATGTCGGGGATAGCAGCCTTTGGTGATGATATGCGTGATGCTTTGCGCGGTCCTTTTTCTGATGATACTCAGGGAGCATTCCTTGCAGGCTATCCCGGTGAGGAAGAAAGTCTGAAGTTTGGTATTGTCGGTGGAATTGCTCATCCACAGGTAGATATGAGTAAGGTGAACTATGACAAGGCGGCATGGGCCAAGGAACCTACTCAGCATATCAGTTATGTAAGCTGTCATGATGATATGTGTTTGGTGGATCGGTTGAAGGCCGAGATTCCAAATATCTCAACAGAAGAGTTGATTCGATTGGACGAACTTGCTCAGACTGCTGTACTCACATCCCAGGGTGTACCTTTCATTCTGAGCGGAGAGGAGATGCTTCGTGACAAGAAAGGAGTGCATAATAGTTTCAATGCTCCGGATAGTATAAACCATCTCGACTGGAACAATCTGCAGAGATTTCCTCAGGTGTTTGATTATTATCGTAATTTGATATCATTACGTAAGAATCATCCAGCCTTTCGTCTTGCAAAGGCAGAATTGGTACGTGAGCATTTGAGTTTCCTTCCTGTTCAGAAATGTCTTGTTGCTTTCCAATTAAGTAACCATGCAGGAGGTGACTCATGGAATAACATCATTGTTATTCTAAATGCAAATCGTGAGGCAAAACTTGTAGATATTCCTCAGGGAAAATATACTGTTGTATGCTGTGATGGGCAGATTGACGAACGCGGATTAGGGAGTGTAGATGGCGGAAAAATTGAAGTAGATCCGCAGACGGCCCTGATTCTACATGACTAATAGGGAAAAGCAATTTTTTAAATAACCTTAATATGAAAAAGTTTTTTGTAGTTTTAAATTTACTATTCTGTGTGTTGAGTGTGAATGCAGGGGTTAAAATCGATAAGATAGAACCTACCGACTGGTATGTAGGAATGAAAGACCCGTCTCTTCAGTTGATGGTTTACGGAAAGGATATCCGTAGTGCTCAGGTGAGTGTAGATTATCCAGGAGTTAGAATCGACTCTCTTGTGAGGTTAGATTCTCCGAACTACCTTCTGGTATATCTCAACTTACAGGATGCACAACCAGGAATGATGAATCTCAAATTCACCCAAAACGGTTCTACCAAAAGTGTGAAGTATCAACTCAAGCGTCGTGCTATGACTGGAGATAAACGAATGGGCTTCACGAATGCCGATGTCTTGTATCAGCTGATGCCTGATCGTTTTGCTTCTTCTGGTAAGATTAAGCATCTCAAGGGTATGAATCACTATGTCGTTGATCGTAGTAAACCGAGTTTGCGTCATGGTGGTGACTTTGAAGGTATCCGTCAGCATCTGGATTATTTCAACCAGTTAGGTATTACTGCTCTGTGGTTTACTCCGGTCCAAGAGAATAATTCTCCGGATTCAGAAGATGGCTTCAGTACATATCATGGATATGCCACAACAGACTATTATCGTGTTGATCCACGTTTCGGAACCAATGCTCAGTATAAGGCATTGGTAGATGATGCACATGCTCATGGACTGAAAATCGTCATGGATATGATTTTCAATCATTGTGGATTCGAGCACCCTTGGGTTGCTGATATGCCTTCGAAGGATTGGTTTAATGAACCAGAGTGGCTTACAGGTGATAAGAATAAATATTTCCAGACCAGTTATAAACTTACTCCAGTCTTGGATCCTTACGCATCAGATATAGATAAACGTGAGACTGTCGATGGATGGTTTGTTAAGAGTATGCCAGACCTGAACCAGCGTAATCCACATGTCATGAAGTATCTTATTCAAAATAGTGAGTGGTGGATAGAGTTTGCTGGTATAGACGGAATCCGAATGGATACCTATCCGTATGCTGATCGTGATGGAATGGCCTTGTGGATGAAGACACTTGATAAAGAATATCCTAACTTCAATACTGTTGGTGAGACATGGGTGGATGAACCTCCTTATACTGCTGCATGGCAGAAAGACAGTAGATTGGTGAAGAAGAATAGTTATCTGAAAACCGTGATGGACTTTAGCTTCTATGTTAAACTCAATCAGGCTAAGGATGAGGAAACGGATGGATATGGAAAAGGTTTTAATAGGGTATATAACAGTTTGGTATATGATTATCTCTATGAGAATCCTTCTTCTGTGATGGCTTTTCTCGAAAACCATGACACCGATAGATTCTTGGGAGAAGGAAAAGATACTCTGGCCTTGAAGCAAGGCTATGCTCTTCTTCTCACGATGAATCGTATCCCTCAGTTATATTATGGTACAGAAGTTTTAATGAATGGCATAAAGACCGTCACTGATGGTAATGTTCGTAAGGATTTCCCTGGAGGATTCCCTGGTGATAAGCATAATGCTTTCACGGCAGAAGGAAGATCTGAAAGTGAGAATGCAATGTTCAATTGGTTGAGCAAACTGTTGCATTGGCGTATGAACAACCCATTGATAACAAAGGGTAGACAAATACAGTTCATTCCTTTCAAGGGTGTATATGTTGTTGCTAGACAATATCAGGGAAAAACTTCTATGACTATCCTTAATGGTAAAAATTCTTCTGGAGAAGTTTGTGTTGAGCGTTATGCTGAACTGATCAAGGATCACAAGCAAGCTCTGGATGTTATGACAGGAAAACAAATCGATTTAACTAAGAATATCAAACTGTCACCTCGACAAACTCTTATTCTCGAGTTCTAGGTAGGTATATTCCTTATAAAATAAAAAAGGCTTCAATTATGTTGAAGCCTTTTTTATTGTTCTTTAAACATCCGTTATCACTATTTCTTTATGGTATTAGTCTTAGCGAATATCAAACTAAAAAATGTACTCTTATATTAAGATCATATCCCGAAAGAGAAACCTTAGTTGGTTTCGATGTTGTTTCATATAAAGGTACACCTTTCATACGGAATCATTGGTATAATAATAGCAATCCAGCTAAGGCACAGTAGAACATCATCCTAATAGGATTGATCTTGAGTACCTTCGTTCCTATGAATGTTGCCAGGAATAAGAAGATGCTAATGTAAAATTGCCAAGGATTTAGTTTTGGACTTGAGAAATTCTCAGCGTTCATCAGTAGCAATGCCGCAGCACCCAATAGGCCGACAACAGCTGGGCGTAATCCCATGAAAATGTTTTGTACCGTTGTGGTATGGATGTACTTCATGAACATCTTACTGATGAAAATCATTAAAATAAGAGAGGGTAAGATCAGGGCAAAGGTTGCTGTGGCAGAACCTAGTATCGCCATGATGCCATTATATCCTGCGTTGTGTACGACGGTGTATCCACAGTAAGTTGCTGAGTTGATACCTACAGGGCCAGGAGTCATTTGTGATATTGCAATGACATCGGTGAATTCTCCCATGGTCATCCAGTGATAATGAGTTACAACCTGACTTTGAATCAATGATACCATAGCATAACCGCCACCGAATCCAAAGATACCAATTTCTAAGAATGTGATAAAAAGTTGTATATATACCATTTTCTATTCTGTAGGTTTTATAAACTTACCATATACGAAGCCACCTATTCCTGCTGCGATGATAATATAAATAGGATTTACTCCTAGCAGCCAGATGAGTAGACCACCACCTATAGGAATCCAACAATTAGTTAGATTGATTTTTGCACTCTTTGCCAACTCGAATGTAGGTACGGCAATCAAGGCTACTACTGCAGGACGGATGCCTCGGAATAATGCTGCTACAATGCGATTGTCCTCAAATTGATGAAAGAACATGGCAATGAGTAGAATGATAATGAAAGAAGGAAGTGCACATCCCAATGCGGCTATGATGCCACCTTTCGACTTTCTTAAGGCATATCCGATAAAAATGCTGATGTTCACGGCAAATGCGCCCGGACAACTTTGTGCAATAGCCAATAAGTCGATAAAGCGGTCTTTGTTGATCCATTGGTTCTTGTGTACGACTTCTTCCTCTATCATAGGAATCATGGCGTAGCCACCTCCGAAGGTGACTACGCCAATTTTAAAAAAGGTTTTAAATAATGTCCAATATAGTTCCATTATTCAAATATTATTTTGTCTTATTCTCAATCCACTTGCGAGCATTGACAAAGGCTTCTATCCATGGGGTAACTTCATCGTTACGACGATCGAGTGGATACCAAGCATTCTGCCAAGGGAATATAGCACGCTCCAAGTGAGGCATCATAGCGAGATGACGACCATCTGCACTACAGATACCGGCTACGTTGTAATCTGATCCGTTAGGATTTCCAGGATACTCTGCGTAGTTGTATTTTGCGATGATGTTGTAGTGGTCTTCTGGTTCCGGTAGATAGAAGCGACCTTCGCCGTGTGCTACCCAGATGCCGAGTTTGTTGCCACTGAGACTTCCGAACATGACACTGTCGTTTTGTGGAATGCTAAGACCCAAGAATGAACTTTCAAATTTCTTTGAAGTGTTGTGGCAGAGATGACTACGATGCTTGTGCTCAGGATTGATCAAATTTAATTCTACCATAAGCTGGCAACCGTTGCAGATACCCAAACTTAAGGTGTCCTCACGAGCATAGAACTTGTCGAGAGCTTCTTTTGCCTTAGGATTGTAGAGGAATGCTCCTGCCCATCCTTTGGCGCTACCTAATACGTCGGAGTTAGAGAATCCACCGCAGAATACGATGAAGTTGACATCCTCGAGAGTTTCGCGACCACTAATCAAGTCGGTCATCATGACATCTTTCACATCGAATCCGGCCAGGTACATAGAGTAAGCCATCTCGCGTTCACCATTGGTACCCTTCTCACGGATGATGGCAGCCTTTACACCTGATGGTGTACGGCGGTTGGCATCAAGATGATATTGTGCGAGCTTACCAGTGAAGTTCTTGTTGAACTTCATCTCTATTGGCTGTTTCTTATAGTTTGTGAAACGCTTCTTGGCCATACCACCGAAACTTTGTTTGCGGTCGAGGAGGTATGAAGTCTTGTACCAAGTATCGCGAAGAGCATCAATATCGAATTCATGCTTATAATCATTCTTCTTGATTACAATCTTGCGAGTGTCTGTAGGATAACCGATCTTAGCATAGCCAATGCCTGCATCGTCGAGGAATTTCTTGACCTCTGCTTTGTGTTCATCGCTTACCTGGATGACAACGCCTGGGTTTTCTGCGAAAAGAATCTTTACGATGTCGTCACCGGCAAGGTCATAGAGGTTGACATTCAAACCGCCTTCTGTGTTGGCGAATGTCATCTCCAGTAATGTTGTAATCAAACCACCTGCAGAGATGTCGTGTCCTGCCATGATCCATCCACGGTTAATCAACTCCTGGATGGCATTGAAACAGTCTACGAAATATTCTGGATTCTTCACTGTTGGAACGTCTGAACCAACTTTGTTGAGGCTCTGTGCAAAGGCTGAACCGCCAAGATGCTGTTCATCGAAACTAAAGTCGATGTGATATAATGAACTGTTCTTGTCGTTGACAACTACAGGACTGACAACTTTCTTGATATCGCTAACCTCGCCACCTGCACTTACGATGACGGTACCCGGAGAGATGATTTTCTCACCGTTAGGATATTGCTGAGAAAGACTTAATGAATCTTTTCCTGTAGGAACGTTGACATGGATGGCACAACAGAAATCAGAGAGTGCTTTTACTCCTGCATACAGACGAGCATCCTCACCCTTCTGACTGCGACATGGCCACATCCAGTTGGCTGACAGACTAAGTGAACTCAATGGTTCTTCCTTGTCGGCCATAGGTGCCCATACGATATTGGTAAGAGCCTCGGCTACAGAGAGAACACTACCTGCTGCAGGATCTGCCAATCCTGCCTGTGGAGCATGACCCATAGCGGTGGCAATACCTTTCTCACCGCGATAGTCGAGTGCTACAACACCACAGTCGCTCAAAGGTAACTCAATCTGTCCTTGGGTCTGCTGACGAGCAACCTTACCTGTTACAGAACGGTCTACCTTGTTGGTCAACCAATCCTTACAAGCTACGGCTTCGAGCTGGAGCACACGGTTGAGATATTCATCGAGATGGCTCTCGCTGTAAGTGACGTTCTCATATTTGCGCTCAACGGTTTCGTCCTTCATCACCGTCTTAGGTGAATGGCCGAACATCTGAGCTACATCCAGGTCGAATGGTTTTACGCCATCGCCCTGGACGAAAGAGAAATGAGCATCGCCGGTAGTTCTACCGACTACATACATTGGAGCGCGCTCTCGGTCGGCAATCTGCTGAACATGGCCGAGGTATTTTTCATCAATCAGTAAGCCCATGCGTTCCTGACTCTCGTTAGCGATGATTTCCTTAGCCGAAAGTGTCTTATCTCCGATAGGTAATTTGGTCATATCGATTTCACCACCACATTCTTCTACCAACTCAGACAGACAGTTCAGATGTCCGGCAGAACCGTGGTCGTGGATACTTACTACAGGGTTGGTGTCTTCCTCTACAAGGGCACGAACCAAATTGTAGGCACGCTTTTGCATCTCTGGATTAGCACGCTGTACGGCATTCAACTCGATACCATTGCTATAGCGACCAGTATCTACAGAAGATACTGAACCGCCACCCAATCCGATGCGATAGTTGTCACCACCTACAACGACAACTTTGTTGCCTGTTTGTGGCTCTTTCTTCAGACAGTCGCGCTTCTTTCCATAACCGACACCACCTGCGAGCATGATGACCTTGTCATAGGCATACTTCTCGTTGTTTTCCTGATGCTCAAAGGTGAGCAGAGAACCGGTAATCAGTGGTTGACCGAATTTGTTACCGAAGTCGCTCGCACCATTTGATGCCTTGATGAGGATCTGTTCCGGTGTCTGATACAACCATTGACGTACAGGAAGTACATCTTCCCAATCGCGCTCGGTGTCGCTCTTTCCATTGTCGTCCTTCAAACGTGGATATGAGGTCATGTAGCAGGCTGTACCTGCGATAGGCCATGAGCCGACACCTCCACCCATACGGTCACGAATCTCACCACCCGTACCCGTTGCAGCACCGTTGAAAGGCTCTACTGTAGTAGGGAAGTTGTGGGTCTCTGCCTTAAGGGAGATCACACTCTCGATGTCTGTTACGCGGAAGTAGTCGCTGGTACTCTGGTCCTTAGGAGCGAACTGCTCGATGGTAGGGCCCTGAGCGAAAGCCACATTATCTTTATATGCTGATAAAATCTTGTTAGGGTTCTCTTGTGTCGTCTTCTTGATCATGGCAAACAAAGAACTTTCCATTTCCTTGCCGTCGATGATGAAGGTTCCACCGAAAATCTTGTGGCGGCAATGCTCTGAGTTGATCTGAGCAAAACCGAAGATCTCTGAATCGGTAAGTGGACGACCGTTTGCTTTCTCGATGTTATGGAGATACTCCATCTCCTCTGGTGAGAGTGCTAGACCTTCTTCCTCGTTGAACTTCTCAAGGTCTTCTACATGCTTGATTGGTTCTGGATTGTGGTTCACTGTGAATATTTCCTGATCTATGCCGTTGTACATGCGCTGAAGCATAGGGTCGTGCTCGGCATCTTCCGAATCTACAGGAAAGTACTCCTCTATACGCGAAATGCCGTTAAGACTCATGTTCTGAGTAATCTCAACGGCATTCGTACTCCAAGGAGTAATCATTTCACGGCGAGGGCCAATAAAGAAACCCTTTAGTTCCTTAGCGTCTTCTAGCTTTGCGTCGCCGTAAAGCCAACATAGTTCATTGATTTCATCCTGATTCGGCTGATGGTCGATCTCAGTTGCAATCACACTCTTTGATGGAGTTCTGAAAAAAAGAATCATAATCTCTTTACAATTAAATAGGTGTTATAATCTGCTTGCAAAGGTAACAAATTTAATTTAGATTCAGCTATGCTTATTGCATATTTTTGTGTAGACTTCTAAATGTTATGTTAATTTGGCAATATATATATTATTAGGTGGTTAATTTTTTTTAAAGTAATGGGGGTTATTTCAATCTTCTCGACCTAATTTATAAATTTGCAGCGAATAATCAAACTTTATGCGAAAAACAAAAATAGATAATTATGAAGAAGAATTTTTTATTTGCACTTACTTTGGCTGCGGGTGCTTTGCTCGTCACAAGTTGTGCTAGCAAGAAGGAATTAGAGAATTGTCAGAATGAGAATAGGGAGTTAACAACCAACTATCAGGATTCTAAAGAAAAATTGGCTGCTGCTAATGCGCGCGTGGCTTCGCTTGAAGATCAACTCGCACAGCAGAAGAAGGATTATGCTGCCCTTCAGTCTTCTCTCGACAAGAGTTTGACCAATGCTAATTCTAATAATATCAATATCTCTAAGTTGGTTGACCAGATTAATGAGAGTAATCAGTATATCCGTCATCTCGTAGAGGTGAAGAGCAAGAGTGATAGCTTGAATATGGTACTTACCAATAATCTTACTCGCTCGTTGAGCAAAGAGGAGATGAAAGAGGTAGATGTTCAGGTGCTTAAGGGTGTTGTCTATATCTCTCTAGCTGACAATATGCTCTATAAGAGTGGTAGCTATGAGGTGAATGACCGCGCTGAGGAGACTTTGAGCAAGATTGCCAAGATCATCATGGATTATAAGGATTATGATGTCCTCATTGAGGGTAATACGGATAATGTACCTGTCAACAACAAGGCGGCTTCTATGAAGAATATCCGCAACAACTGGGATTTGTCTGCTCTTCGTGCTTCTTCTGTCGTACAGTATCTGCAGGATCACTATGGTGTAGACCCTAAGCGCCTTACTGCCGGTGGACGTGGTGAGTATAATCCTATAGCTACAAATGATACTGAGATCGGTAAGCAGCGTAACCGTCGTACTCAGATTATCATCACTCCAAAACTTGACCAGTTCATGGACCTTATCGATAAGGCTCCTGAGGAGAATGCTAAATAAGTAAGATAACTTTTATTCGATATTATTTCTCTGTAGCGATTGCTTTCATTTTGAAAGTAATCGCTATGTTTTTAATAATAATATCACATTATATTTCTTTGTATAAAATCTTTTTGTTATCTTTGCAGCCATAAACACTAAGAAACTGAATAATGGAAAAGATTAAGATGACGACTCCGCTCGTCGAGATGGATGGCGATGAAATGACTCGTATTTTATGGAAGATGATTAAAGATGAATTAATCCTTCCTTTTGTTGATCTCAAGTCAGATTATTATGATTTGGGATTGCCAAATCGAGATAAGACGGAGGATCAGGTGACCATAGATTCTGCAATGGCTGCTAAAAAATATGGTGTGGCTGTGAAGTGTGCCACAATTACTCCTAATGTAAAACGTATGGATGAATATCATCTGCATAAGATGTGGAAAAGTCCTAATGGTACGATTCGTTCTATCATGGATGGAACGGTATTTCGTGCTCCTATCACAATTCCTAGTATTCATCCGGTGGTAAAGAATTGGGAGAAGCCTATCACGATCGCTCGTCATGCTTATGGTGATGTGTATAAGAGTGTTGAAATCCGTGCTGAGGAGGCAGGTGTTGCTAAACTGGTCTTCGAGGGTGTGAGTGGAAAGAAGCAGGAGGTTGAAATTCATAACTTTGATGGGGCTGGTGTCATCCAGGGTATGCATAACACCGACAAGAGTATTCGCTCGTTTGCACATAGTTGTTTTAAGTTTGCTATCGATACGAAACAGGATTTGTGGTTTGCTACTAAAGATACAATCAGTAAGACGTATGATGCTCAGTTTAGAAAGATCTTTGAAGAGATTTATGAGAACGAATATAAGCAGAAATTCGAGGAACTGGGTATCGAGTATTTCTATACTTTGATTGATGATGCTGTGGCTCGTGTCATCAGAAGCAAGGGTGGATTTATCTGGGCTTGTAAGAATTATGATGGTGACGTGATGAGTGATATGCTTTCTACAGCATTCGGTAGTTTGGCGATGATGACTTCTGTGCTTGTTTCGCCAGATGGAAATTATGAATATGAGGCTGCTCATGGTACTGTGACTCGTCATTATTATCGATATCTTAAAGGTGAGGAAACTTCTACTAACCCTATGGCTACGATCTTTGCATGGAGCGGTGCTTTGCGTAAACGTGGTGAACTGGATGGTATTGATGCTCTGGTAAACTTCGGTAATCAGTTGGAGGCTGCATGCTTTGACACGCTTAACGAGGGCGTTGCCACTAAGGATCTTGTCAACCTGATGGAAGGGGTGGAAGCTAAAGCTGTGAATTCTTCAGACTTTATTGCGGCTATCCGTGCTCATCTTGAGGAACGACTGAAATAAGTGTTTATATATATAATGTTTTTAGACTGGTGTATCTATGGATGCATCAGTCTTTTTTTATTGTATATTTTGTGTAAAAAAGCGATCTTGTATTTGTCAGTGAAAAACTTTTGTTATATCTTTGTGGATATAAAGATAATGTAGATATGGAGTCTATCAGAGAAATATATAGAATAGGTGTTGGACCTTCATCAAGTCATACCATGGGCCCACAGAAGGCTGCCCAACTGTATCTGAGCAAGCATCGTAATGCTTCTAGTTTTTATGTTACCCTTTATGGAAGTCTTGCGGCTACGGGACGTGGACACATGACGGATAAGGCCATTGAGGAGGTGCTTCGTCCTGTTGCTCCTGTTACTATCGATTGGCAACCGGATATCTTCCTACCTTTTCATCCTAATGGTATGAAGTTTTCGGGTAAGGATATCTCTGGTGGCGACCTTGAGGAGTGGGTCGTATATAGCGTAGGGGGAGGTGCTCTCTCTGAGGGCGAAAATGACAGTTTGCGCCATGACGATGTATATGATCTGAATACGCTGACGGATATTCTCAGGTGGTGCGAGAGATACGGACGTAGTTATTGGGAATATGTAGACGAACGTGAGGGTAGTGGCATCTGGGATTATCTCTTGGAAGTATGGCGTACGATGCAGGAATCTGTGGAACGCGGCTTGAATCATGAGGGTGTGCTTCCGGGACCGTTGAATCTGCCACGTAAGGCTTCTACCTATTTTGTGAAGGCCAGCGGTTATAAACCGTCACTCCAAAGTCGCGGACTGGTATATGCTTATGCTTTGGCGGTGAGCGAAGAGAATGCGTCTGGTGGTACGATCGTTACTGCTCCTACTTGTGGGGCTTGTGGCGTGGTACCGGCGGTGCTGTATCATCTTTCTCGTAATCATCATTTTAGTGATCTCCGTATTGCTCATGCCTTGGCTACGGCGGGCATCTTTGGCAATATCGTAAAGCGGAATGCATCAATCTCCGGAGCTGAGGTTGGATGTCAGGGTGAGGTCGGTGTGGCTTGCGCCATGGCATCGGCTGCTGCTTGCCAATTGTTTGGAGGTAGTCCTGCTCAGATAGAATATAGTGCCGAGATGGGACTTGAACATCATCTGGGAATGACTTGTGATCCTGTGTGCGGACTGGTACAGATTCCTTGTATCGAGCGTAATGCCTTTGCTGCAACTCGCGCGCTGGATGCGCAACTATATGCTACGTTCTCAGATGGTAAGCATCGTGTGTCCTTCGATCGTGTCGTTAATGTGATGAAGCAGACGGGACATGATATTCCTTCGCTCTATAAAGAAACCTCCGAGGGCGGGTTGGCTAAGGATTATAGTCAGGATTCATGATGCTTCGATTACTCCGAAATGGAGTAGTGCATTCTTGATACCATCTTCGTCTACGGTGTCTGTAATATAGTCGGCTACTTGTTTAGTACTTTCGTTGGCATTTCCCATAGCGATGCCAATGCTAGCGGTAAGTAGCATCGTGTTGTCGTTGCCGCCATCGCCAAAAGCCATGGTCTCAGAGATGTCTATGCCTTCATGTTTGGCGATTGCTGTGATTCCTTTCCCTTTGTCAGCCTTCAGGTCTGTGATATCTGTGAAGTCTGGGCTCCATCTCCCTGAGGTACATCCGGGAATTGTAGGCATCAGGGCGGTTTCTTCCTCTGAAGTCAGAAAAGGGGTCATCTGCAATATGTTTTCGTGGAGAGTGTCTTCTAGATTGGCAAACTCGAAATCCCCCAGTCCGAGTCCTTCTCTAAAGATTTTGTCTACGATAGTCTCGTGATTATATACGGCAATGTTATTCTCGCCCACAACTACCGACGGACAATTCGCCTCTTCGCATTTCTTCAGTATCTTCTCAACTTCATCTTTGTTGATGCTGTTGCAACAGATGGTCTTGTTGCCAATAAAGCATAAGGCTCCATTGGTCGTGACATATCCATCTATCAAGTCTTCTATCTGACTTAGGTTTACAATGAATTTCAGAGGACGACCTGTAGAGATAAAGATTTTTACCCCTTTATCGTGAACTTTCCTCAATGCGTCTACTGTCGACTCTGGAATCTGATGAGTTTTAAAGCTTACGAGGGTTCCGTCAATATCAAAGAATAATGCTTTTATTGCCATACTAATACCTATTTTCTTGTTGCAAAGGTATGAATAATCATTGAATTATACAAATTCAATGATAATTTGTTGCTTTTTATACCTTATATTATGTATCTTTGTAACTATAAAATGAAAAACAAAACTATAATGAAAGGAAAACGCTATGAAAAATTATTTTGATCTTACGGGTAGGGTAGCTTTGATAACTGGTTGCTCTACGGGTTTGGGTGTGCAGATGGCTAAAGCTTTGGCTAATCAAGGATGTCGTATCGTTCCAGTGGCTCGTCGTGAGGAGAAAATCCGAGAGGTTGCCGAGATGCTTCGAGATGATTTTGGGGTGGACACTCTTCCTATTCGTTGTGATATCACAGACACCAAGATGGTTGAGGCTGTGGTTGATGAGGCTTTGGAGCATTTCGGACATATTGATATCTTGATAAATAATGCAGGAACGGGTGCTGTGGCTCCTGCTGAGGATATCACAGACCAACAATTTCGTAATGAACTGGATATCGATCTTTTCGGTACTTTCCGAGTGGCTCGTGCTGTTGCCAAAAAGGCTATGATTCCTGCTCAATATGGTCGCATCATCAATATCGCCAGTATGTATGGTCTGGTGGGTAACAAAATAGCTCCTGCTAGTCCTTATCATGCTGCTAAAGGTGGTGTGGTGAACCTTACTCGTGCTTTGGCAGCTGAATGGGGAAAATATAATATCACGGTTAATTCTATCTGTCCTGGATATTTCTGTACACCTCTTACTAAGGAGACCTTGGATAGTCAATGGTTTAAAGATTATGCTAAAGGGGCTATCCCGATGGAACGTTATGGGGTGGAAGGTGAACTGGATACGGCTGCGATCTTTCTTGCTAGTCAAGCGAGTAGTTATGTCAATGGGGTCATGTTGCCGGTCGATGGTGGTTATACGGCGATGTAGCTAATCGATTTTTACGCAGTTAACTTCATCGGCTTGTGCAGTTAACTCCATCAGTCTACGCTGTTAATTATGTGGCCCCACGCAGTTAACTTCGTACCCTTACGCAGTTAACTGCATATTTTAGCAAAAATATCGGTGTGATATTTCCCCCAATATTAAGCGAACCCTCCCGAAGGCATTCCGAACGGATCCCGAAGCCAACCTATGCATTTTCGCTTTCGTGCGCACGCACGCATAAATAATAAAAGGTATAAAATTCGAAAGTCTATTTATTTGTCA